>CACJCG010000013.1 GCA_902591845.1 uncultured Pelagibacteraceae bacterium | reverse complement strand
GGATTGATTTTTGATAACTTGATTAGAACTTGGGTAGAAAAAAGAAAAAAACACTTAGGCATAGCGTAGTTCGTTGAAAAAATTTATAATTTCTATTGATCAAGGTACCACTTCTTCAAGAGTAATTCTTTTTAACACCAAAGGAAGAATTGAATTTGTTTCACAGTATGAATTTAAACAATATTTCCCAAAAAATGGGTGGGTAGAACATAACCCAAATGAGATTTGGTCAACAACCCTTAAAGCACTTAAGAATGTTATTAATAAGGCCAATAAAATCAGAGGCCATATTATTAGTATTGGAATTACCAATCAAAGGGAAACAACAATTTTATGGAATAAGAAAACAGGAAAGCCAATCTATAATGCAATAGTTTGGCAAGATAGAAGAACTCAAGAATATTGTAAAAAACTTAAAAACAAAAAATATGAAAATGATTTTAGAAAGAAAACAGGATTATTTATTGATCCTTATTTTTCAGCAACAAAAGTAAGGTGGATTTTAGATAATGTTAAGCAATCTAAAAAACTATTAAAGTCAAACAATTTATTATTTGGGACAGTTGATACTTTTTTAATTTGGAAATTAACTAAAGGAAAACAACATTTAACCGAAGCTACAAACGCAAGTAGGACAATGTTGTTTAATATTAATAACAATAAATGGGATCATGAGATTTTAAAAAAATTAAATATTCCAAAGGGTATTCTACCCGAAGTAAAAAATTCAGCTGATGACTTTGGCAAAACTGATAAAAAAATTATTGGAAAAGAGATACCAATATCTGCTGTTTTGGGTGATCAACAGGCTGCTGCGGTTGGTCAAACTTGTTTTGACAAAGGTTCAATCAAAAGCACTTATGGAACAGGGGCTTTTGTAATTATGAATACAGGCTCCAAGAAAATAAATTCTAAAAATAAATTGTTAACAACAATATGTTATCGATTGAATAATAAGACTACTTATGCTTTAGAGGGATCAATTTTCATAGCTGGCGCTGGCATACAATGGTTAAGAGATAAAATGAAATTGATAAAAAAAGCACCAGAAACAGAAAAAATAGCAAGATCATCAAATATAAATGATGGCATCTATGTCGTTCCCGCTTTTAGCGGCATGGGTGCACCTTATTGGAGACCAGATGCAAGAGGTTTAATTACAGGTTTAACTAGGGATAGTAATTGGCAAAGTTTAGTAAGAGCAACAGTAGAGTCAGTCGCTTATCAAAGTTATGATCTTTTTAACGCTATGAATAAAGACGGTTTAAAACCTAGAATAGTAAAAATTGATGGTGGTATGGTTGCAAACAATTGGTTTTCACAATTCTTGTCAGACTCAATAAATTTAAAAGTTATTAGACCAAAAGTATTGGAAACTACCGCATTAGGAGTTGCGCTCTTTGCTGGATATCAAGTTGGTGAGTTTAAATCATTAAATCAAATTAAAAATATTTGGCAAAAAGATAAAGCTTTTTCACCAAAAATTAAGAATTCGTTGAGAAATCAATTATTACAAGGATGGAAACTAGCAATTAAAAAAACTTTGGCGTAGCTTTAGGTATGAAAAAAGTTTTAATTATTGGAGCTGGAGCAATGGGGGCAGCTTTTTCTTTTCCATTGTTAGACAATAACAATAAAGTAACTTTAACTGAGCCGTATAATGCAAAACTTTTAAATAAACTTCTTAAGAAAAAGAAATTTCATCCAAGTTTAAAAATTACTTTGCCAAAAAAATTACTAATTAAAAGATTTTCATCTCAATTACTATTTGAAAAATGGGATTTAATCGTAGTAGCCGTAAGTTCTGTTGGAATAGATTTGGTAAAAAAATATTTAAAAAACTTAAATAAAAAAACTTATTTACTGATTTTAACTAAAGGACTTAAATATGATCGTAAAATAAAAAAAATAATTACAATGTCAGAACAATTAGATTTAAGAAATAAAAAATTAAATATCTCTGTATTAAAAGGACCTTGTTTGGCAAAAGAATTGGCAAGAAAAATAAAGAGCTATACAGTTATTGCAAATAAAAATATCAGGATAGCACAACAAATAGGAAAACTAGTTTCAGCAAAATATTATAAAACTGAATACTCATCAGATGTTCGAGGAATAGAATTCTCATCTGCAATTAAAAATATTTATTCTATGGTTATAGGATCGGGTGAAGGAAACAATACCTCTTCAGCATTATTTAGAAAATCTTTTGATGAAATGGAATATTTAATTCAACATTTTAAAGGTAAAAAAGAAACTGTAAGAGGCTTAGCAGGTTTAGGAGATTTGTATGTTAGTGCTGTGGGAGGCAGAAATAGTAAAATGGGTGAATACTTGGGTAAAGGGTTTTCTTTTAAAAATGCTAAAAATAGATTTATGAAAAATGATACTGTTGAAGGAGCTGATTTAGCTTATGAAATTGCACCTTATATTTTAAATAAAATTAATAAGAAAAAAATTCCGTTGATGATCGCTTTATTAAATGCAATTACCAAAAACAAAAAATTAAATATAAATTATTAATTTTTACTTATTTAAAAAAGTTTTCATTGAATCATCCATCGCTTTTTCCCATGGAGTATGGTGTACCGGCGCTACTGATCCAGTTACAGGAGACGAGAATGATTTATTTCTATATGTAAGAATATCCTCTACTTTATGATGCTCCCATTCTTTGAAATGTTTTCTAATTAATTCAAAATCAATTTTAGGGTAATCTGACATATCATGAAGTTCTTTGGTATATTCTGTTTGAAAATCAATCATTTGATCAGGGTTTTCTAATTTTTCTTCCATTGAAACCCATTTATTGATGTCTTTATCTATTTCGTCATCACTTGGCATTTTGATTTTTCCCATAATTACATCTCTTGCGTACCACCCCTGACAATCAAACATATTAAATGTATGAAATTGATCCTGCATACCTAAGTATAAAAGTTTATGATTATCTTGCCACACAACACCTTTGTAAAGTTTTGGTGGATATAATCTGTTATGTGTTTTTAATTTTAAGCTTTCATCTAAAAATGAGAAATGATGCAGATATCCTGTACATAAAATAACCACATCAGCATCTTGTTCTGTTCCATCTTTAAAGATGGCTTTTTTTCCTTCTAACCTGTCTAAATAATGAACTTCTTTCATACCTTTTGGCCATTTGAAACCCATTGGGTTATGCCTGTAACCGATTGTTACACTTTTAGCGCCATACTTATTACATTGTAGAGCCACATCTTCAGCAGAATAACTGCTTCCTAAAACAATTACATCTTTTCCTCTGAATTCTTCAGCATCTCTAAAATCATGTGAGTGCATTATTCTTCCTGGAAAAGAATTCATTCCTTCGTATTCAGGAATAAAAGGCACAGAAAAATGACCTGTGGAGACTACAACATAATCAAACGTATCATTTAAAATTTTATTATTAACTTTATCTTGGTAGCTAATTTCAAACTTATCATTTTTATAAACAGTATTTGTAACTCTTGTATTAAATTTAATCTTATTTTTTATATTTCCTTTGCTCACTCTTCCTAAAATATAATCTTGCAGTACTTCTCTTGGAGGGAAAGAGGGAATTGGCTTTCCAAAATGTTCATCAAAAGAATAATCAGCAAACTCTAAACACTCTTTAGGCCCATTAGACCACAAGTATCTGTACATACTGTTAGGTACAGGATCTCCATATTGATCTGAACCAGTTCTCCAATTGTAGTTCCATAAACCACCCCAGCTTTCTTGTTTTTCAAAGCAAACTATTTCGGGAATTTTTTCTCCTTTTTTTTCTAAATGCTCAAATGCTCTTAAAATTGAAAGTCCACATGGACCAGCGCCTATGATTGCTACTTTTGACATAGAATTTTTCCTATCATTAATAAATTTATAAATATATCTTACTAACAATTTTTAAAAAAATAAAATTATATTTTGTTATGGGTATTAATTGGAATTATCCAACCACTATGTGGATAGGAGAAAATAGAATTGAAGATTTATTCTTGGCCTGTAAAGAGTTAAATATTTCAAACCCATTATTTGTAACAGACAAAGATTTAATTAACTTAGATTTAATAAAAAATATAATATTAAGATTAAAAAAAAATTTTAAAAATTTAGCTACCTTTTCTAATTTTACGGGAAATCCAATTGGAGAAAATGTAGAAGAAGGTGTTAAAGTTTATAATACCTTGGACTGTGACGGTGTAATAGCTTTAGGAGGCGGGAGTGGTTTAGATGTTGGAAAAGCTATAGCATTCATGTGCAATCAATCTCGACCGTTATGGGATTTTGAAGATATTGGTGATTACTGGACAAGAGCTGATAGTTCTAAAATTCCAAAAATCATTGCAGTTCCAACTACTGCTGGAACAGGATCCGAAACAGGTAGAGCATCTGCAATTATAAATAAAGAAACAGGTGCAAAAAAAATTATTTTTCACCCAAAAATGTTACCTTCGATTGTTATTTTAGATCCTTTACTTACATTAGATTTATCTCCAAGATTAACAGCAGCAACAGGAATGGATGCACTAGCTCATAATTTGGAAGCGTTTTGTGCACCAGGTTATCATCCAATGGCTGATGGTATGGCAATAGAAGGAATGAAGTTAATTAAAAATTCTTTAATTAAAGCATTTACAAATGGAAAAGATGTTAACGCTAGAATGGATTTACTTTCAGCGGCTTCAATGGGCTCGACTGCATTTCAGAAGGGTCTGGGAGCAATCCACTCATTGAGCCACCCTGTAAACGGCAAATTTAATGTTCATCATGGTTTATCTAATGCAATATTTATGCCTTATGTTTTAAAATTTAATAAACCTTCAATCGAAAATAAAATAATATCGATTTGTGATTATCTTAATTTAAATAAAAATTTTGATAGCTTTTTAAATTGGATTTTGGAATTAAGAAAAAATTTAAATATTCCACACAAATTATCAGATGTGATAGATTGTAATAATATTGATTTAGATGAACTTTCCTTAATGGCATTTGAAGATCCATCTACAGGAGGAAATCCCAAAAAATTAAGTCAAAATGATCTAAAAGAAATGTATATAAAAAGTATTTCTGGAGAATTATTTTAATGAAAAAAATATTGATAGTAGAAGGAAACTTAAGAGAAGAAAATCAAAGTTTTTCTGAGGCTGGAATTCAAACACATACAGAAAGTCTTAAAGATAGTTTGGCTTATTTCACTGATAAGTTAGAAACCCACGTGGTTAATCCTTCCTCAGATGAAAATATCGATAAAAATATTGATGCACTCGAAAGTTACGATGGTCTTATTTGGGGTGGTAGTAGTTTAAATATTTATAACAATACTCCAGAAATAAATAGACAAATTGATTTTATGAAAGAGTGCCAAAAAAAAATTAAAAAAATTCTAGCAATTTGCTGGGGAATGCAAGTTGCAGTAACTGCAGCGGGAGGAGAGGTAAAAAAAGGTAACAAAGGATCTCATAGAGGAATTGCTCTAAATATAGAAATTAATGAAAATGGTTTAAATCATCCACTTTATAAAAATAAGGATAAAACTTTTAATACACCAGCATTTAATTTTGATGAAGTTGTAACGATGCCAGAAAATTCAACTTTATTGGCCTCAAACTTAATAAACAATGTTCAAGGGATAAATTTTAAAGTTGGAGATTGTAATATTTGGGGACTTCAATATCACCCTGAAATTACTTACAATAAAATGATTAATTTAATTATTTTTAGAAAAGAAAAATTACTAGCAAGAGGTGCTTTTAAAGATCAAGAGGAGATTGATAACCATATTGAACAAATTGAAATAGAAAATCAAAAACTAGATAAAATTTCAAGAATGAGAGAATTAGAAAATTGGTTAGATTATCTTAATTTAGAATAAACCTTCAATTTCGCCTTTGTCATTCAACTTAATGGAGTCAGCAGCAGGAACTCTAGGTAATCCTGGCATTGTCATGATTTCACCGCACACAACAACTATAAATTCAGCACCAGAAGAAAGTCTTACCTCTCTAACTGGTAAAACATGACCCGTGGGTGCACCCTTTAAATTTGGATCTGTTGAAAAACTATATTGAGTTTTTGCAATACAAACAGGCAACTTACCATAACCTTTTTCCTCAAAATCTTTTAATTGTTGTCTCACTTTTGTGTCTGCTACTACTTCAGAGGCGCTATAAATTTCTTGTGCAATTTTTTCTATTTTTTTGAACAGCGAAAGATCGTCTTCATATAAAAATTTAAATGTATCTTTTTTATCCTCACAAATTTCAGTAACATTTTTAGCTAATTCAATAGTTCCTTCACTTCCATTAGACCAATGAGTGCATTTAGAGGCTTTTACACCCTGCGTTTCACAAAAATCTAACAAGGTTTTCATTTCATCTTCTGTATCAGTAATAAAATGATTAACCGCAACAGTAACAGGTAATCCAAATTTTCTAATATTATTTATGTGTCTACGTAAATTTACCATTCCTTCTTTTAGTGCTGATACATTTTCTTTTTTTAAATCTTCTTTAGCAACTCCTCCATGCATTTTTAGTGCCCTGATTGTTGCTACAATAACAACACAATCTGGTTTGAGATTAGATTTTCTACATTTAATATCTAGGAATTTTTCAGCACCTAAATCAGCCCCAAACCCTGCTTCTGTAACAACGTAGTCAGCTAATTTTAATCCTGCTTTAGTTGCAATTACAGAGTTGCAACCATGAGCAATATTTGCAAAAGGGCCACCATGAATTATTGCAGGATTGTTTTCTAAAGTTTGAGTTACATTAGGTCTTATTGCTTCTTTAAGCAAAACTGTCATTGGACCTTGTGCATTTAAATCTTTTGCACAAATCGCTTGCTTATCCCTAGTATAACCAATTGTAATATTACCAATTCTATTTTCTAAATCTTTAAGGTCTGTTGCTAAACAAAAAATAGCCATTAGCTCAGATGCAACTGTAATATCAAAACTATCTTGCCTAGGGTAACCATTAGCCACTCCTCCCAGATCAACAATGATAGATCTTAAGGATCTATCATTCATATCCATTACTCTTCTCCAAACAATTCTTCTAACATCAATGTTAAGTTTGTTGCCCCAATAAATATGATTATCAATTAACGCAGATAGTAAATTATGTGCAGATGTAATAGCATGAAAGTCACCTGTAAAATGAAGATTGATTTGTTCCATTGGTACTACCTGGGCATAACCACCACCAGCAGCTCCACCCTTCATTCCAAATGATGGACCAAGACTTGGTTCTCTTAGACAAACTATAGATTTTTTTCCAATTTTATTTAAACCATCATTTAACCCAACTGAAGTTGTGGTTTTACCTTCACCAGCTGGAGTAGGAGTGATTGCAGTAACTAAAATTAATTTACCATTTTCTTTTTTAAGGGTATTCAAATATTCCAGATTTATTTTGGCAATGTGTCTGCCCATTGGACTGAAAGCAAAATTTTCATCTGGGACACCAACCTTTGAAAGAATATCTTTTATTGGTTGCATTTTAGCTTCTCTAGCTATTTGAATGTCTGATTTTACATCACTCATGAATAATCCTTTAAATTAAAAACATTTCCTGTGACTTCTTATCCTTTTTTGAGATATTTGGAAACTTCTAAAAAATATATATAAAAAAAATAAGCACTATTTATATTCTTTGTTATAAAATTATTTGATGCAGAAGTATTCAATATTTAACCTGGTTAAAAACGCTTTTTCAAATCACCAAAATTGGGATCTGGCTTGGAAAGATCCAACACCTAAAGAGGAATATGATGTAGTGATTATTGGTGGAGGAGGTCACGGTCTAGCTACCGCATATTACCTTGCTAAAGAGCACAACATTACAAAAGTTGCAATTATCGAGAAAGGTTGGATTGGAGGAGGAAATGTAGGACGTAACACTACAATTATTAGATCCAATTATATGCACGATGAAAATGGATTGTTTAGTGAGTTTGGAATGGATTTATGGAGAAAGATGAGTCAGGATTTGAACTACAATGTAATGTTTTCTCCACGAGGAATAATTAACCTTGCGCACTCTGATGCACAAATGAATGCATACGCAAGAAGAGGAAATTCGATGAGATTAAATGGAATTGATGCAGTTCTTTTAAATAGAGAACAAGTTAAAGAAATTATTCCAATGGCTGATTTTTCTGAAAACGTAAGATTTCCAATTTTTGGTGGTTTGATGCAACCAAGTGCAGGCACAGCAAGACATGATGCTGTTGCATGGGGTTATGCACGACAAGCGGACTCTATGGGTGTAGACATAATTCAAAATTGTGAAGTGATAGGTTTCGATGTTTCCGCTGGCAAAATAAAAGGAATAAGAACTTCAAGAGGAAATATTAAAGCAAAAAAAGTTGGTTTATGTGTTGCTGGAAGCACAAATATATTAGCTGAAAAATTAAATATGACTTTACCAATTGAAACTCATTTACTTCAAGCTTGTGTTTCTGAACCAGTTAAACCAGTTTTAGATAAAGTAGTTACATTTGGTGCTGGTCATTTTTATGTAAGTCAATCAGATAAAGGTGAGATGGTAATGGGAGGCGATCTTGATGGGTATAATAGTTATGCTCAAAGAGGAAATTTACCAACATTACAACATGTTTTAACTGAGGGAATAGCGATGATGCCTTTTTTAAGTAAATTAAAAATGTTGAGAACTTGGGGTGGTATAATGGATATGTCAATGGATGGTTCACCAATTATTGATAAAACACATATTGAAGGATTGTATTTAAATTGTGGATGGTGCTATGGAGGATTTAAAGCCACACCCGCATCAGGCTGGACATTTGCACACACAATTGCACAAGATAGAGTTCACGAATTAAATGCTGGTTATAGTTTAAATAGATTTAGTACTGGCCATCTTATTGATGAAAAGGGACTTGGAACAAAAACCTGGATATCGTAAATGCTTTATATAAATTGCCCGCACTGTGGAATGAGGTCTCAAAATGAATTTTCATATGGTGGTGATGCAAGTGTTAAAAGACCGGAACTTAATAAAGAAGTTTCTGACCAAGAATGGGATAACTTTGTTTATAATAGAAAAAGTTTAAGAGGAAAGCATTTAGAGCTATGGCAACATATTTCTGGATGTAGACAATGGATAAAGGTTGAGAGAGATACAACTACCCATGAAATTTTCAGAACCTTTAAAGCTGATGAGGAAGTTGCTTAATGACCCAAGCTTTTAGAATTGAAAATAGCGGGTTAATAAATAGAGATAAAAAATTATCTTTTAAATTTAATGGGAAAACTTACTTAGGTTATGAGGGTGACACATTAGCTTCAGCTTTATTAGCAAATGGAGTTCATTTAATAGGAAGAAGTTTTAAATATCACAGACCTAGAGGTTTCTTTGGAGCAGGTGTGGATGAACCCTATGCAGTTGTTCAACTTTATAGAAATGGTGAAACAGAACCTAATATTAAAGCAACAGAACAGGAACTATTTGAAGGTTTAGAAGCAAAAAGTGTTAATTGTTGGCCAAGTGTTAATTTTGACATAGGTGCAATCAATAATTTTTTGAAAATTTTTTTACCAGCAGGTTTTTATTACAAAACTTTTATGTGGCCAAAAAGTTTTTGGTATCGAATTTATGAGCCTTTCATAAGAAAAGCAGCTGGTTTAGGTGTAGCTTCAACTAAACATGATAAAGAAAGGTATGAACATAAATATGAATATTGCGATTTGTTAATTGCAGGTTCAGGACCTTCGGGATTAGCAGGCGCATATGCTGCAGCAAAAAATGGAGCTAAAGTTATTTTAGCAGAAGATAAACCAAGGTTTGGTGGATCTTTATTAACTAGTGATGTCAATATTGGCAATCAATCAGGAAAAGATTGGGCCGATGGAATAATTGCAGAACTTAAAACAATGCCAAATGTTGTTATAAAAAATAGATCTCAAATTTTTGGATACTATGATCACAACATGCTTGTGATGTCGGAAAAAGTTAGTGATCATTTACCATCAACTAAAAAATACCATCCTAATAAAAGACTATGGTACATTCGTGCAAAAGAAGTTTTGATTTCCTCTGGATCAATTGAAAGACCAATAGTTTTTGGAAATAATGATACACCAGGAGTAATGCTTTCTTCAGCTGCTAAAGAATATTTAAAAGTATATGGTGTTTTAGTTGGAAGAAAACCATTGGTATTTACAAATAATGATAGTGGATACGAAACAGCAATTGAATTTAAAAAACATGGAGTAGATCCAGTTGTTTTAGACTCAAGAAAAAACGCTGAGTCAGAAATAATTGATGAAGCAAAAAATTTAGGAATTAACATTAAAAATTCACATGTTGTGGTTGCTGCACAAGGGTACAAAAAAGTAAAATCTGCAGATATAGCAAGTATTTCTGAAGATAAAAAACAACTTGGTAAAATAGAAAATATACAATGTGATTGTATTTGCGTTTCAGGTTTTTGGACACCAACAATTCATTTAGCTTCACAATCAGGAAATAAAACAAAGTTTAAAGAAGAAATTGATGCATTTGTTCCAGGAGAATCAAAACAAAATGAAATCACTTTAGGTGCAGCTAATGGAATATTTTCGCTTGATGAAACATTAAAAACTTCATTTACAGCAGGAAGTGAATTATCAAAAAAAATTACTGAAAATGATAATGAGATAGCTATTCCAAATGTTGTTGAAAAGAAATCTTCTCAACATGATAAGTTTTGGTGTGTTCCATTGCCAAAAGGCAAAAATTATAAAAGATTTTTAGATTTTCAAAATGATGTAGCGGTATCTGATGTGGAAATAGCTTTAAGAGAAGGGTATCGATCAATTGAACACGTTAAAAGATATACAACTCTAGGAATGGCAACAGACCAAGGAAAAACAAGCAATTTAAATGGATTGCAATTAGTATCCGAAATTGAAAACAAAGTAGTTCCTGCAGTAGGTCATACAACTTTTAGACCCCCATACACTCCTGTTTCTATTGGTGCAATAGTAGGAAGGGAAGTTGGAAAACATTCAAAACCAACAAGAAAATCTCCAATGCATTCATGGCATGAAAAAAATAATGCAGTTTTTGTTGATGCGGGTGTTTGGTTAAGACCAAGATATTATAAAAGAGGAAATGAAAATTTATTTGATGCATCTAAAAGAGAGGCTAAAAATGTGAGAGCAAATGTTGGAGTTTGTGACGTAACAACTTTAGGAAAAATTGATATCAAAGGTCCTGATGCTGCAGAGTTATTAAATAGAGTTTACACCAATGCTTGGCTAAAGCTACCAGTTGGTAAAGCTAGATACGGTCTAATGTTAAGAGAAGATGGAATTGTTATGGATGACGGTACAACTACAAGAATTTCAGAAAATCATTATCATATGACCACAACTACAGCTCAAGCAGCAAATGTTCTATCGCATTTAGAATATTATTTGCAATTAGTTTGGCCTGAATTAAATGTGAATGTGGTTTCAACCACAGAACAATGGGCTGGAGCAGCTATTGCTGGACCTAAATCTCGAGATTTATTGCAAAAATTATTTCCAAATTCTGATGTATCAAATGAAGGCTTACCCTTTATGGGCTATATGGAGGGAGATTTATTTGGTGTTAAAGCAAGAATATTTAGAATTTCGTTTTCAGGAGAGCTTGCTTATGAAGTAAATGTTGAGTCTGATTATGGAAATTTTATGTGGGAAAAAATTATGGAAGTTGGTGCAGAATTTAACATTCAACCATATGGAACTGAGGCATTATCAACTCTTAGAATTGAAATGGGACATGTTGCTGGATCAGAACTTGATGGAAGAACTATTCCATTCGACAACGCCCTAGAAGGTCTTGTTAGTAAAAAGAAAGATTTTATTGGAAAAAGATCATTACAACGATCTGCATTTACTGCTGAAGATAGACAGAGAATAGTGGGGGTAGTTCCTTTAGACAAACAAACAAGTATACCAGAAGGCTCTCACTTAGTTAAAGATGATAAAGCACCATTACCAAATCCAAAATTAGGTCATATCTCTGCATCTTGTTGGAGTGTTGAATACGACAACCCTTTTTCTTTAGCAATTTTGAAAGATGGAAAAAATATGATTGGTCAAAAGCTATTTGCGATGTCTCCAGTTAAAAATAAAGTAATACCAGTTGAGATAGTTTCATCACATTACGTAGACCCAAAAGGTGAAAGAGTTAGATCATGACATTAATTTCAGCTTTATCAAATGTTTATGCAAAAGGTCAATTTGGAGATTATGAAGGTAAAAATGAAAATGATTTACTTAAAATATCTGAAATCAAAAATTTATTAATTGTTCAAATAGTTCAGTACAAAAATTCTTCAGTTTCATTTGAGGGTATTGATATTGATGGTTTAAAATTAAAAAATGAACCTTTAACAGTAGTATTTAATGAAACTACAAGGATTATGTGGAATGGACCAAAAAACTGGCTTTTAGTTTCAACAAAAAAAAATTTAATTAAAAATGTAACAGATAATTTCAAAGATATAGATTTTGCTATAACGGATTTGTCTCATTCTAGAGCTATTATTGAAATCGAGGGAAATGATACGATAGAAGTTTTGAAAAAAGGATGTCCTTTTAATTTTAATACATTGGATAAAAATAATTCAATCAACTCAACTTATAATGGAATAGCTATCACTGTAGATAGGTTAGGTGAAAATCCAAATAAAGTAAGGTTATTTGCTCTAAGAAGTTTTGGCGAATCTTTGTATCATTCTATCACAGACGCCTCTCTAGAGTTTGGATTTAAATCTTTATAAACTTAAATTTTCAATCTCTTGTTGCAATATAAACACCTATAGAAGTAATTAGAAATCCAATTAGATCTAATCTAGTTAAACTTTCATTTAAGAAAAGCCATGCCATAAAAGCAGACGTTGCTGGAATTAAAAAAAATATAGAAACAGTTTTGCTTGCTGAGTTATTTTTAATTAAAAACATTAATATTGTAAACGCTCCAAATGATACCAAAAATATTTGATGGCTCATTGCAATAATAAATGTTTGTGAGAAATCAATATATGGATCAACAAACAAAATAATTATTGATAAATGAAATATACATCCACCAATGGCTTGATTCATATTGCTTACAGATAAAGGTAAGTTGTTGCTTAATTTTTTTTGCCATAAAGTTGAAAATGTAATTGCTAGTAAAGCTATTATTGTTGCGATCAATCCTGTTGCTGGTATTTTAGAACCAATATCAAAACCCAATACAAGTCCTGCACCAGTAAATCCCAATAAAACACCTATCCATTGTTTTGTAGATACTTTTTCATTTAATACGGGACCACTTAATGCATTTGTGAGGACTGGTTGAAGGGTTACAATTAAAGCTGCAATTGCTGTAGGCATACCTATTGAAATTGAGTAAAAGACACCTCCAAGATAAAAACCGTGAAATAAGACACCACTAAAAAAAGATTCAAAAAAGTTTCTTTTACTTACTAGAATTTTTTGTTTTGAATAAATAGAAAATAAAAAAAAACCTAAAGCAACTAAAGCAAATCTAAAAGCTAGAGCTGCAAATGGATCGCTGTGGTCTATAATAGGTTTGGTAGTTATGAAAGCAGAAGACCATAGAAGTATAAATATGAAAGGGAATATTTTAATCATCATGTTTAATAAACAAATAAATTAAACAAAATCAAACAAATCAGTACCTATAATGAACAAATTAGATGTAGAAACGAAATGCCAAATCACTTAATGTTCAGCTATGAAGTCTAAGTTATTTAGAATTTTAACAATTATACTGTCTTTTTTCTTTTTGACAGGTTTTATGCCTATGCTTTCATTTGTTGGTCCAGGCTTGACAGTTCTCACCTCAGGCAACGTTTATAAGGCTAGTGCACAATTCATAGTTAATCAACGTATAGAAAAAGAAACTGGTAAAAATTCTTTAACTTTACTTAAAGAAACGTTAGTAGAAGAAACAGATAAAAAAATTAAAATTAATTCGTTTGATGAAGATTTAAGGCAATTAGTGAAAAAAAGAATTAAAATGACTAGACAAAAACTGGATAATCAAAATTTACAAAAATTACTTAAAAAACGAATTGAGGTTACTAGATCAATACTTGATTTAAATAATACTACTCAATAATATTTAGATATATCAAATCTTCTTGATCAGTTTCTTTGCACCACATTTCGTAGCTTTCACAAACTCTCCACAAGTGATCAAAAGCTCTCTGTGAAATTTCTAGTGGAAAATGACTCTTAGTATAATAAAGCTTTGGTATCTTCATTAAAAATTTTAACATAGAATCTTTTTGAAGCTCTAAAAGTCTTAAAGTTTCTTCATTAATTTTTTTTTTAGTTATCTTGTCAATAAATTTATTATTCTTAAGTTCTAAAAACCATTTATCATGAAATTCTCCAGAACTTAAGATGTCATATTCCTTAGTGGTCATGAAAATTTCAAAAGCTTGTATATTATTGATTTCAGGATTTTGTTTTTTTATTTCTATTATATTTGAATAAACAAATTCAGCAGCTCTTAACACATATGGTTTTTCAGACTTGTTAGACATAAACTAATTTTTATGCTTAACCATAGCTGAATGAGCCAAAATTAAGTTAGGATCTAAAAATACCTTTGAGGATTTTACATTTTCAAATGATTTAAATGCAAAAATTGCAATAGGAAGTTCTGTACAACCTAAAATAATTTTTTTACACTTCATTTTGATTAAGGAATCAATTGCAGGTTTAATTGCTTTTGCAGCAGCTTTTACACTGCCCATTTTAACTAATTTAATAGCTTTATTAACTGATAATTTTTGTATTTTTTGAGATGGCTCTATTAATTGATAATCTTTTTCAAAAATTTTTTTATAAACCCCAGTTTTAAGAGTACCCTCAGTTGCTAAGAGACCAACTTTAGAGTTTTTTTTGCATTTTTTTTTCGTAAATTTGAAAACTTCTTTTGGCATATTAATTATTGGAATATTGATTTTATTTTGTAAATCATTGAACCAATAATGAGCCGTATTACAAGGTATTACTATAAATTTACATTTATTCTTTTCTAGAAGCTTACAACCTTTGAGCAAACTTTTTAAAACCAAGTTATATTTTTCTCTACTTGTTTTATTTGTAGATTTGTTTGAAAGACTTTTAGTTTGAGCACCTATAGATTCAGGTCTGCCTGGAATATTTGATTTGTTATAAAGTAAAAATAGTGGATACTCTTGATCAATCTTTCCTCTATTTAGAACCGCAAGCTTGTTGCAAAAATCAAGACCAGCTTGAGTTCCCATTCCACCTAAAATTCCAATCATATTTTTGATTAATTTATTAATTTTTTTAATTTAATTCTATAATTAATAATTGTGTTTAAAGGTTGTTGTTAATTAAGGAATTGGCTGAATATTTAGTTTGTTATTACAAATAAAATTTTCAGCCAATAGGAAGTGTGAAATTATGCAGTTTTTAAGTTAACTGCTGAAGGACCTTTAGGACCATCTTCAACATCGAAAGTCAAAGCTTGACCCTCATCTAAACCGTTCATACCAGCGTCTCTTACTGCTGAAACATGTACAAACACATCTTTTTCTTTATCTTCTCTTTCAATAAAACCAAAACCTTTGGTTGGATTGAACCATTTTACTTTACCTTGTAGACTCATATTTTATCTTCTTACTTTTTGTTATGTTTAATTATTACTTATAATTAAGTAATATTGGCTTTCTTTAGATTTTATTGGGTTTTGTCAACAAAATAGATCAAATATTAAAATAATTTTTTATATATCATCAATAAGCATAGTTAAATAAACAGAATTAATGTCTTCTTTATAGTGTGCAAAAGGTTCGCACACGGTGAAGCCAGTTTTTTTGAAAAGTTTTCTTGCTGGTATAAAAAAATCACCTGCTCCTGTTTCAATACTTAGTCTTTTTATCTTAAGCTTTTTAGCTTCATTGATTAAATGATTAATTACACTAATCCCTTGGCCTTGATTTCTAAAATCATCATGAATTCTTATAGATTTAAATTCTCCATGTTCTTTATCTAAAAATTTTAAAGCACCACAACCGATCAGTTTTTTATCATCCCATAAACTCCAAAATTTAATTGATGGTACTTTTAAACCAGGAATATCTAGAACGTGAGCACTTCCTTCTGGAGAGGCGGCTCTAAGCTCAATAAAATGTTTGGTTAAAAGCTCATGAACCTCTGGATTATCAAAATTAGCTTCTATTGAATTTAACATTTATACTAAAGTTGTGATATGACCCATTTTTCTTTTTTCTTTTATATCTTTTTTTAAATAATCAAAGAAAAATTCATTATCATTAAATTTTTGTATGTTTCTATAATGAGTAATTTGATCACCAAGCAAATTCATCATTTTAGCATTAGATATTTTTTTTAAAGGAATTTGCTCTAAACTACATACGGCTCTTACATGATTTTCAAATTGACTCACATTAAAAGCATTTATTGTTAGATGTCCTGAGTTGTGTACTCTAGGTGCAATCTCGTTAACGTAAAGATTATCATTTCTATCAATAAAAAATTCTACACATAAAGTTCCTACATATTTAAGTTCCTCAGCAATTAACATTGCCCAATCTTTAGATTGAATAAAAATCTTTTCATTAATTTCAGCAGGTATTTTTGAATATTTTAAAATTTGATCTTCGTGAGTGTTTTCTATTGGTTCATAAATTTCATATTTATTATTACTAAATCTAGTAATTATAATTGAAATCTCTTTTTTTAACTTTACAAGTTTTTCAAGAATATATGCTTTTGAAAAATCAATGTTCAATGAATTAAGTTCATTACTTGATTTAATTGGATATTGACCTTTGCCATCATAACCAAGTGTAGTTGTTTTTAATATTCCAGGCAAAAACTCTTCTAAGGCATCTATGTCAGATTTTTTTTCAATCGAAACATATCTGGTTGTTCTAATATTTAATTTATTAACAAAATCTTTTTCAGCTAATCGATGTTGGATTAATCTGTTAACTGAAGGCTTTGGCAAAACAGGTTTAAATTTGTTTATTTCATTTAATGTTTCGTATGGAATATTTTCAAATTCATAAGTGACTAAATCAACATGATTTATAAATTCTGATATTTTTTCTTTGTTATCATAACTTCCAGTAACAAATTGATTACAAAAATTTTGTGCAGGTGCATCTATGTCATCACAAAAAACAACAGTTTTAACATTTAATTTTTTAGCTGCTATTGCAAGCATACTTCCAAGTTGACCACCCCCAATGATACCAAGAGTAATTTCTGACATTTTATTTTGGAGTTTTCTTTATTGATTTAGTTTGTGAAGTTCTAAAATTTTTAAGTTTATTTTTAACATTTGAATTATTATTAGCAATTATTGCTGAAGCTAATAATGCAGCATTAATGGCACCATCTTCTCCTATAGCAAGGGTTCCTACAGGTATTCCTTTAGGCATTTGTGCAATTGATAATAAACTATCTAAGCCTTTAAGTTTTTTGCTTTCAACAGGAACGCCGAGTACTGGCACATGTGTAAGTGCTGATATCATTCCCGGAAGATGAGCAGATCCCCCAGCACCTGCAATTATTACTCCTATCTGATTTTGTTCAACTTTTGCGGCATATTCATACATTCTTTGGGGTGTTCTGTGAGCAGATATAATTTTTGTTTCAAACGAAACTCCAATTTTTTTTAGAGTATTTTCTGCCAATTTCATTACTTTATAGTCAGATTGGCTTCCCATTATGATTGAAACTTTTAATTTAATATTTTTTTTCATGAAAATTGATCAATCTGTTTATTTCAAAATTAACTTAAAATTTCAATAAAATTAATAGTATTTAAAATACATATTGATTAGAGTTAAACATACCATGAATTATAAAATCGATAATCTTCAATATTGCAATTGGTCGAGAAAAATCTTTGAGATCAACAGATCTGCAGGCTTAGATGCTGTCCATGTTACAATTGTATATCATGAAGATTTTGACGAATTACAATTTGAAATCAAAAAATGGGAAAAATTATTTCATGAAAATTCTGATTTAATTTTTCCTGGTAAGAATTTTCAAGATATTGATAAAGCTAATAAAGAAAACAAAACCGCAATATTTTTTGGTTTTCAAAATTGTTCACCAATCGAAGATGATATAAATTTAGTTGAAAAGGTTCATGAATTAGGATGTAGATTTATGCAACTTACTTATAACAACCAATCTTTGCTAGCAACAGGTTGTTATGAAAAAGTAGATAGTGGAGTTACAAATTTTGGACGTGAGGTAATAAGAGAAATGAATAGAGTAGGTCTGGTGGTTGACATGTCACATTCTGCAGAAAAAAGCACTCTAGATGCAATTGAGTTTAGTGAAAAACCAATAGCGATTACTCATGCAAATCCATCTTTTTGGCATCCAGCGAAAAGAAACAAATCCTCAGATTTATTAAAAATTTTGAGTGATAGTGGCGGTATGTTGGGTTTATCATTATACCCTCATCATTTAAAAGAAAATACAAATTGTACTCTTAATAGTTTTTGTGAAATGGTAGCAAAAACAGCTGAAATAATGGATGTAAAAAAGATAGGAATAGGATCGGATCTTTGTTTAGATCATCCAGATACTGTTGTTGAATGGATGAGAAATGGTTCTTGGTCAAAAAGTAAAAATTATGGTGAGGGTTCTAAAAATAAACCAGGTTTTCCGAAACAACCTGATTGGTTTCTTGATGCCAGAGGGTTTTCAAATATTGAAGAGGGTCTTAAAAAAGTAGGTTTTTCAGATACCGAGACATATGGAATACTTGGAAATAACTGGTACAATTTTTATAAATCAATTTAATTATGAAAGTAGAATTAAGAGACCCAAACAAGATAATGAAATTATCAAGGTTAGGATCTTTTCATCAATCAAAATTATCTTTTTTAAGAAGTTTTCTTAATGAATTTAAAGAGTGGGAGTATAAAAGAGACTTATTTAATTTAAATGAAAATGGTTTTGGAGAAGCTGTTTATTCATTTAAAAAAAATAAAAGAGTTTATTCTCTAGTTTGTTTTGCAAATGAAATCAAAGATGAAGAAAGATCAGATAGAGTTATTGCTACAAAATGGGATGCAGCTTTTACATTACATGATGGAGTTCCTACAAAAAAAGATATTGAAAGATTAAAAAATGAAGTTCCAAAACAAGAAGTCGGTAGACTTTCTTATAAAGAATTAACTTTATCGAGAGCAAACAAATCAGTAAGAATTTATAATCATGTAGTTGAAAATTTGAGCAAAGGTAAGCAGCCAGATTTAAACCTATTATCAAAAGTAGGCTATTTATATAGAACTACCGCAGTATATGGCTCAGGTAAATTTGGCCTTGCAGATCGATTTAGAATTAAAAATCGTGAGGAAATTAATGGTCCATTCAGATTAGAAATGATGTTGGTTTATTTGGTAAGACAATTTACTTTTGATCAAGTTAATCATGTTGCTTATCATAAAAATCCAAAAACAGCTATTAAGCTAGATTATAATATTTGTAAAAATTTGGGAATTGGTAATTCTACAGGTCTAGGTATGGCTCCATTTATAGTAAATCACCCAACTCTATTAAATAATTGGATTTTAAGTAGAGAGAAGGCACTTAAAAAAATTAGAGAAATCAAAAATGTGAAAAGTCGAGATAGTGATTTATTTATAGATTGTGTAAAAAAATCATTAAAAAATATTACAAGCTGGAATACTGATAGTGAATATCAACAAAACAAAATCTCATCATTATTAAAAGATGTTGAAAAATTTTTAAATGTTATAAACAAAGATTTTGATTTTGAGATCGAATATCCTTTTAATAAAATATATCAATGGTTAGAAGACAATACTTGTGAGGAATGTATTGAATACATAGTGTCAATAATGATGGAACCTTATAACAATATTGTAAATCCTTTGGTGAAAGAAATGAGTTCAGATGAAGAAAAATATTTTAATATCCCAACCTATAGAAAAGTTGAAGAATTGCGTAATATCGTCGAAGCAAAGTATCCAAACATTTTAGATATTAATTTTGAAGAAAAAGAAAATAATAAAAATTTTTGGTTTATTTCAAAAAATAAAGAAGAACCTAGATTGGCGGATCGTTTTGAAGAGCATGGATCAGAATTAGAACAGCCTTTAGCAATAGCAAGAGACATAAAAAAACTTTATGAAAAATTATTAGTCTCAAAAAATAGTTTAACTATTGCTGAGTTTTTAACATCAAATTCTGAGTTAAGACATGTTGTAAGGAGAGCGTTCATTGTAGAAAAATTTCCTTATTCAGAAATACAAGATAATATAATTGGTAAAGATTTGATGCCAATTGATATGCTTAGACTAAAATTATCTTTTTTTGGGGCATTAAAATTTGATCCACGATCTGACAAATGGTTAAGAATTTGTATGTTCCAAGGAGCTCCACTTCCAAATGAGCTAAAAAGTTATGACGAGCAGTGGGTATATAAAACCAATATTTATTAATGAAATCACTGAGTGAAATTGAAACTACCGTTAAAAGAGCATCAAAAGCAGCGGGCTATTCTTGGGGAGTTTCTGAGGAGACAGGAAAAAGTATAAGGTTGTTAGAGCTATTTAGTTTACCAGGTATTAAGCATCTTAATGAATATTTTAATGAAAAAAATAAAAGTAAATTTGAAAATTTAAATTTAATTAGTGAAAATAACTCTTCATCAAAAAATTCTTATTGTCCAATTACTTTAGGTATTAGTTTTTTAGATCAAATAAATGTTTTAGAAAATTTAAAAAAAATTGAATTTAAAAATGTTGCTTATCCAATAATTTTTATCTCCTTTATAAGTCGTTCATCAGAAATTATTGGAAAAAAAATTTATGTAAAAATAGATGATAAAAAAATTTTACTAAATTTAAATGTAAATATTAGTTCAAATTTTATTGACCAAGAATTTCCGAAAATAGCGAAGATAATTGAGGTAAATCTCCTTGAAAACGAAGATAACTTTACAGACGATGAATGGAATAATTTATACAGGTTATCCGAGGAAACTTTTGTAGAGGAAAGTGACAGTTTAAAAGAGGGTGCCGCAGGTGCTGGTTTGACTGATAATGATTGATAAAATTGATGAAAAAAATCTAAAGTTAGATAGTGAAGAATTAAATAATATTTGTGACGAATGTAAAGAGGAGGACGAAAGTGTTACTCAAAATTTAATTCTTAGTGGATTTAAAATATGTAAATCTTGTAGAGTATCTAAGACTATTTTTCCACTTTAACTAAAATTTACATTATTAGTTTGAAAAATTGAAAAAATATAAAGTAGAAAAATAATTTGTGGAGCTAAAGATATAAAAATAGTTTTTATATAGCCATCATGATTTAAAAATATTTTTAACCCTATTATTAAGGAAATATTATACCAACAGTAAGTTATAATAGCTAAAAATAAGAGTATTGGACTAATTATAATTATATTTAAAAAAAGAGGCACTTGACAATAAGCAACTAAAATTAAAATTTTTCTATAACTGCAACTAGTTTTTGCGCTTGGAAATAAAATTGTACCAACAAAAAAAAGATAAGTAGTTTTTATAAACCACATAACTAAAGAAGTTATTATAATGGTCCTTAAGGATGGACCCTTGATTATACCAAGCTCAAATTGAGATCCCATGTATGCTAAAAATGAGCTATTAGGTATTATGCTAATTAATGCACCTATCAAAATTAATAAAATAGCAAAGTAAATTGAAGCTTGTCCAAAATTTTTTTTATCTTTAAAAAAATTTTTGTCTAACCTGAGTATACTTATGATAATTTTAAAAATTTCAGTGAGCATTATTTTTTTTTATTTTTTTGAGCTTTATATGAAACAATTAATGGAAATATTATTAAAGCAATAGCAATGATAATGCAAACTCCTATTAGAAAACTTTTGGTCATTATAATTGAAAAGGGGAGCTGAAATTAGCTCCCCCTTATTAAATTTTAGCCTTTTACAACTTCTCTTGTATTTGCGTTGAAAGACTCTTTGAATGGAATATCCACAACTACAGCATCCACAGGTGTTCCTGGAGTGTTCGAATATTTTTCAGGAAGATGAACTTTAAACTTAGTTCCAACTTTGTTTTTTGGAAATCCATTAGGGTTTAAAGTTCCGTCAAATGGAACATATCCCATAGCAATATTGGTTTTCTTTTCCGGATGCCACCATGGTGAAGTAATAAATCCAACTGGATCTCCACCGCTTTCTGGTGATACCAACCAAAAGTCAGGTGCATAATCGTCAATAGGCTTACCACCCAACTCCATTCCAACTAATTGGAGTTTATAAGGTTTTTTTCCAGCTTTTATATCTGCTCCCATTTTCTCCAAAGCAGCTTTACCAACATAATCAGCTTTTTTATTCCATTCACCTTTACCAGATAATGAAACTTGGTAACCTAAATTACATTGGAAAGGATTATGCTGTTGATCCATGTCTTGTCCCCAAGAAAGAATACCTGCTTGTATTCTTCTATGGTGTGCAGGCGCAATAACCATCAAGTTATGTTTTTTTCCTGCATCTAATACTGCATTCCACATATCTTCAGCATATAAAGTTGCATTTCTCAGGTATATCTCATAACCAGCTTCTCCTGAAAAACCAGATTGAGATATTACACAACTTCTTCCACCAACGGTTGCCTCTGCTAATCCATAGAAAGGCATATTGTCAAAATCAACTTGGTCTCCACAAATGTCTTGCATTAAAGCTTTTGATTTAGGACCTTGAATTTGTACTGGACATGCATCAATTTCTTCAATAGTGCAATTAAATCTTCCATCTGCATTCACACCTTGCAAATACATTCCAATATCAGAGTCTGATAATGAAAACCAAAATTCATCCTCTGAAATTCTTAAAAGAATTGGATCATTTAAAACTCCTCCATAAGCATTACATAAGATTACATATCTTGCTCTCATAGGAGAAATTTTTGTTGCATCTCTAGTTATAACGTAATCAGTAAATTTTTCTGCATCTGGACCTTTAACTCTTATCTGTCTTTCAACAGCCACGTTCCACATTGTTACATGATTAACAATTGCATCGTACTCAACCATTGCACCACCATCCTCAGGTTTTACATAACCTCTTGGATGATAAATTCGATTATATACAGTTGCTCTCCAACAACCTGCCTGCATTGATAAATGCCAATAAGGTGACTTTCTCACTCTTGTTGAAATTAATAATTCAACTTTAGTTGGCCCACTCTGTCTTAAATTGTATGGTACTTCTCTATCAGACTGATCAACAGAAGTAACATGTTGTACTTTAGTATAGTCAAATTCTTTAGACATAACTATTCTCCTTCAACCACTTGTTAGTTTCCTTCAAGCCGCCGAATGTATAAATGTGGAAGTTATCAGTATGCGATTTAACTTTCCCAATTAAATCATTAGGGTCTTTAGGTTTCAATAAATCTAATGCCTTAGTAAAATTAGATTTAAGAAAGTTAATGGAATTTTTTGCCCCTACAATATTAGCAAATTTAATTAAACTAGATATTTTTAAAGGCCCAGTAATTCCCACATGTACTGGTATGCTTTGTTTAGAAATAAAATCTATAATAGGCTGAGGATCTAGTAACCACTGTGTTACAATATAATCAGCGTAAGGCTTTTTATCTATCATAGCTTTTTCTAAATCTGAATCGGATATATCAGGACTCCCCTCTGGATGTCCAGCAATTCCTATTTTCATTTTTTCAAAATACCCTGTCTCTAAAAGTTGAAATGAACTATCAAATTTACCTGCTGGCTCTCTTCCACCTCCAATAATTAAGGCTTGCTTTACGCCTCCATCTTTGCATCTAGAAACATAATCTTTAAGTTCTTTTTCATCATGCATTGATCTAGCAGGAAAATGAGGCACTGGGTTAAATCCTCTCTTTACAAGCTCTACCGCTTTATCAGCAGTCTCTCTGTAATCACCTCCAGGTAGCATTGTAATATAAACATCAGACAATGCTGGAACTGTATCAACGTCTGTTTTAGGACCTATTTCCAATGAAAAATTCATAGTGGAGATCTTTATTTATTTTAAAATATGAGTCTAGAAAATTCGATGCATCAAAGTATCAACTATTTTATCTGACCTCTATGCTTTTGGATCCTTCTTCCATATTCTTGAGTGACCCTATCAAAGACAATTGCGAGAGCTACTATTGCCAATCCATTCATCATACCAAGAGCCAAATATTGGTTAGAAACAGCCCTTAAAATTGGCACACCAAGACCTTTTACGCCAATCATAGAAGCAATAACCACCATAGCTAGAGCCATCATTATGGTTTGGTTTACTCCAGCAAATACAGTAGGTAAAGCAAGTGGAATTTGAACAGATTTTAATTTTTGTGCTGTGGTTGCTCCAAAAGCTTCACTAGCTTCCAACGTCTCTTTGTCTACTTCTCTAATACCTAGATTAGTTAATCTAATAATTGGAGGAACTGCATAAACACAAACAGCGATTAATCCTGGGACTTTTCCAATTCCTAATAACATCAAAATTGGGATCAAATAAACAAAACTAGGAATTGTTTGCATCATATCCAAGACAGGCAGTATTGCTTTTTCAGCTCTAGAAGATCTAGCCATTACAATTCCTATTGGTATACCAACAACAATACAAATGATTGTGCATACAGTAATAATAGCAACTGTTGCCATACAATCTTCCCACATTCCAAAATAACCAATTAATAAAAAAGCAATTGCACTTCCTACAACTAATTTCCAACTTCTTGAACCTAACCAGGCTAA
>CACJCG010000012.1 GCA_902591845.1 uncultured Pelagibacteraceae bacterium | reverse complement strand
TATATTTTTGATTTTTTACATCAATCTTGCTTTGCTTTTTAAGTTTAATAAGTTTTTCTTTCTTTAGTCTATATGCGATTAGATCTTCTATTTTTCCAATTTTTAATTTATGTTTTTTTGCAAAGTTGAATAAATCCTGACCTTTAGCCATGGTTCCATTTTCATTCATAATTTCACAAATTACGGCAGAGTTATTTTTTTTTGCCAATTTAGATATATCCACAGAGGCTTCGGTATGCCCTGCCCTAACCAGGACACCACCATCTTTGGCTATTATTGGAAACACGTGACCTGGCGAAACAATTTCATTTTTATTAGCATTTTTTTTAGAAGCAATTTTAATTGTTCTAGCTCTATCTTTAGCGGATATACCTGTAGTTATTCCTTTTTTAGCTTCAATAGAAATTGTGAAGGCTGTTTTGTTTCTTGATTGATTTACAGGAGACATTAAAGATAAATTTAATCTTTTTGCTTGAAGAGTATCAAGTGCTAAACAAATTAAACCTCGTCCGTATTTCGCCATGAAGTTAATATTCTTTGCATTCGAGTCTGATGTAGAAATAACTAAATCTCCCTCATTTTCTCTTTTTTCATCGTCAACTAAAATAAACATACCCCCTTTTTTGGCTACACTTATAATTGATTCAATTGATGCAAAATTATTTTTTTCCATGAAAATAATTCCTAACGTATTTAGACAAGATATCTATCTCTATGTTAACTAAACTAGATTTTTTTAAAGTTGATAAATTCGTTTCTTTGTAGGTATGTGGGATTATCCATATCTGAAAACCTTTTTTAGTAACTTTTGAAATTGTGAGGGAAATCCCATTTACACAGATTGATGCTTTTTCTATTAAGTGTTTTCTTTCCTTTTTAGGTAAATCAAAGTCAAAAAGAAATGATTTATCTATTTTTTTAATACTTAATACTTTACCGACAGTATCAACATGACCTTGACAAATATGTCCTGAAATTTTTGTCCCATATTTTAAAGGTAATTCTAAGTTTATTTTATCTCTTATTTTTAAAAATTTAAATTTTGAACGAATTATTGTTTCTTTAGATAGGTAAAATTCCATAATTTTTGATTTATATGAGATTAAAGTTAAGCAGACACCATCACATGCAACTGACAGGCCCATATCTGTTTTAGAAACTTTAAGATTACTTTTTACAAAAATATTAATACCCTTGGGTCTTTTAATAATTTTAGTAATAATACCTTGGTTATAAATTATTCCATTAAACATAATTTCTATCTATATAGTGTTATTCTGTCTTTTCGCAAATTCAGATTTAAATTAATTTTTGTTTGATACTTTTGATTTAATGTGTTCAGACCACTAAATTTTAAATATTCTGAGCTTTTAGAAAGATTTTTAGGACTTTTGAATAAATAAAATTTATTAAAAATTTTATTTTTGATCAGGGAATTAGTTAAATCATTTCCACCCTCTATTAATAAATTCCTACAACCAAAATTATATAGTTTTTTTAAAATTTCTCTCATATCAAATCTGTTATCTCTATCAACTTTGGATTTAATGAGAATAATGCCTTTTTTTTTAAATTTAGAAATTTTTGATTTATCAGCTTTGTTATAAAATATTAAAGTATTTTTGTTATTAGAGGATTTTATTATATAGCTGTTTGTTTTAGTGATTAAATTGTTATCTAAAATAATTCTTTTAGGAGAAAAATTTTTCAAACCTTTTAAACGACAATTTAATCTTGGATTATCTTTGTTTAGTGTTTTGTATGTAATCATCAAACCATCGTTTTGATATCTCAAAAGATGTGTAAACTGATCTGAGTAAATATTTGTAATTTTTTTTTGATACTTACTGTAAATAATATTGTTTTTTGAAATAGCTATTTTACCAGTAACATACGGTAATTTTTTCTTTCTATTAAAAAAATAAGGATAATAAAAGTTTTCAATTTTATTTTTTAACAAACCTTTTTTTACAATTATTTTTTTTAACTTTAAAATTTTAAAACTTTTATTTCTAACTCTTTTGTCGATGTCAGCAACAGCATATATAACTTCTGAAATTTTTGATTTAATTATTGAGTCTGTACAAGGTGGTGTTAATCCATGATGACAACACGGTTCTAAAGTAACATACATTTTTGAACCTTTTAAATCTTCAAAACAATTTTTAATCGCATTAAATTCAGCATGAGGTCTTCCATTAAATGAAGTTTGTCCAATAGAAATAATTTTATCATTTTTGACAATAACACAGCCTACAGATGGATTTGATCCAGTTAATCCATGACGAGATTTAGCCAATTCTAAGGCTATCTCCATATAAAATTTATCTTTTAATGTAAATTTATCTTTTTTTGTAGACATCAAGCTTGTCCACGAATTGTACAAAATCTTTTTCTTCTCTAAAGTTTCTATATACAGATGCAAATCTTACATATCCAACTGGATCTAAATCTTTCAAACCATCCATGACCATAGTTCCAATTGTATTAGTGGATATGTCACTTTGGCCAAGTTCTTCCAAAGATCTTGATATATTACTAATAAATTTTTCTATTGTTTCTGTATCAATGGGTCTTTTTTTAAGAGCAATATAAATAGATTTGGATAGCTTATCTCTATCGAATGTAGATTTTCTCCCATTTTTTTTTACTACCATCAATTCTCTAAATTGAACTCTTTCAAAAGTTGTAAAACGAGCTCCACAAACGCAAAGTCTTCGTCTTCTTATAGCCGTACCATCTTCTGTTGGCCTAGAGTCGACAACAGATGTCTCCCCTTTTTTACATATTGAACAAATCATTTACTACAAGTTCTTATATATCGGAAATGACGAAGTTAAAGAAATAACTTCATTTTTTACTTCTTCTTCTATTTTGCTGTTATCTGATGGGTTTTCAGATAGACCTTTTAAAGTTTTTGTTATCAACTCACCCACTGTTTTAAACTCATTTAATCCAAAACCTCGTGTTGTAGCTGCTTGTGTGCCTAATCTAATTCCTGAAGTAATCATAGGTTTTTCTGTATCAAAAGGAATACCATTTTTATTACATGTAATATTTGCTCTTGATAAACTCTCAGCTGCAAGATTGCCTTTTACATTATAAGGCCTTAAATCTACCAACATCAAATGAGTATCTGTTCCATCTGAATAAATTTTAAATCCATTATTTTTTAAAGTTTCTGCAAGTATCTTAGCATTTGCTAAAACAGATTTAATATAATCTTGAAATTCTGGCTGCAAGGCCTCCAAAAATCCAGCTGCCTTAGCTGCAATGATGTGCATCAAAGGTCCTCCCTGATAACCAGGAAAGACTGCTGTATTAAATTTTTTAGCAAGATCTTCGTCATTAGTTAATATTATACCTCCTCTAGCACTTCTAAATACTTTGTGTGTAGTTGAGGTAACAACATGTGCATAGTCACAAGGATTAGGATAACCTTTACCTGCAACTAAACCTGAGAAGTGTGCCATATCAACCATTAAATATGCGCCAACTTTATCTGCTATCTCTCTAAATCTTTTAAAGTCAATTACTCTAGAATAAGCGCTTCCACCTGCTATTATAAGTTTAGGCTTATGTTCTAAAGCAAGTTTTTCAACATTATCATAATCAATTAATTCTGAAACCTTATCAACATCATACCCTATAGCGTTAAACCATTTACCAGACATTGAGATTTTTAATCCATGAGTTATGTGACCTCCTGAATTTAAGCTCATTCCCATAAAAGTATCACCTGGGCTTAACAAAGCTAAAAATACTGCACCATTTGCTTGAGCACCTGAATGCGGTTGTGCGTTTGCAAATTTACAATTAAATAATTTTTTTAACCTATCAATAGCAAGGTTTTCAGCAACATCAACATGTTCGCAACCATTGTAGTATCTTTTTCCAGGATAACCTTCGGCATACTTATTTGTTAAAACTGAACCTTGAGCTTCCAATACTGCTTGAGAAACTATATTCTCTGAGGCTATCAACTCAATATGTTGCTGTTGTCTTATTAATTCATCTTTAATAGCTTTGTAAAGCTCTGGATCTTTTGCAGATAAACTATCCTCAAAGAAGCTCTTATAACTGTCATTTAAATAATTTTTTTCACTCGACATAATTATATTTTTTTAATTCTTTTTAAGTGTCTACCACCATCAAATTTTGTATCTAAAAAAACACTTACAAATTTTAAAGCATTTTTTTTAGTTATCAATCTTGATCCTAATGTAATGATGTTTGCATCGTTATGCAATCTGGATAATTTTGTTGATTTTAGATTAAAACATTGTGCTGCGCGAATATTTTTATGCTTATTTGCCGCAATATTCATACCAGTACCGGATCCACACACTAAAATGCCAACATTACTTTTATTAAGTTTTACTTTTCTTGCTACTTTATGTGCATAATCAGGATAATCAACTTTACTATCATTCATTGGACCAAGGTCCTCAAATTTTACTTTTTTATTTTTTAAATAATCTTTAATTGACTCTTTTAATTTAAATCCAGCGTGATCTGATGAAATAAATATTTTTTTCAAATTAATTAAAGTTGTAATCTAAAACACATGCAACTAAATGTATTCTATTTTCTTCACCACCATTAAATGCATTGTGATACTTGGTGTTATTTGTAATCCAAACAGAACCATCAGCAGGCATATGCTTTGCAACATTATCAATAACCATGATGCAGCCAGGGTTAGTAATTAAAGGTATATGTAATCTCGGCTCGGGATCTCTATGCCAACTTAAAGTTGATCTTGGCTCTTTTAAAAGAATTCTTACTCTCCCAAGTTTATATTTAGATGAAAGGGTGTCATATACTTCTTTGAAATAAGTATTTTCATAGTCTTTTATGAATTCTGAATATAATGACTCATCAAGAGACTCATCTCTAACTACTTCTTTTCCTGATTTATCAGGTTTTGTCCAATATACTCCTCTAGACTTGTTGCCTTTGATAGAATCTGGATCACCAGGTATTTGAGTTAATGATATCGCTCCAAAGTGAGTTACACCAGCATCTTCAAATTTTTTAATCTTAACTATTTGATGATAAGCTTCTTGCAACTTTTCAATATCAAACTTAATTTCTTGTTTCTGAAAATCGCTAAAGTCTAAAACTCTATCTTCTTTTTTAACATTTAAGTCTATTACTTTTGAATTTTCTAACGTCATCTTGATTGCTTTCTACCCTTTTTTTTGTATATGTGTATATTACATTTGTCGCAATTTAAAAGTAAATTAAAACATGATTATTGGTAAATATCCGAGTCTTAGACTTAGAAGAAATAGAAAAGAATCTTGGTCAAGAAGACTGATTCAAGAAAATACCTTAAGTCCAAATGACTTTATATTACCTATTTTTTTAATTGAAGGGTCAAATAAACGGCAAGAGATTTCATCGATGCCGGGTGTATACAGATATACAATTAATCGACTGAGTCAAATAGTGGATAGAGCCATAAAAAAAAAGATACCAATGGTTGCTCTTTTTCCAAAAACCCAAAATGTACATAAAGATGAATTGGGAACAGAATCACTTAATGAAAAAAATTTAGTTTGTAGAGCAATTAAAGAAATTAAAAAAAGATACAAAAATCAAATAGGTATAATGTGTGACGTAGCATTAGACCCCTACACATCGCATGGTCATGACGGTTTAATCAAATCTAACACAATACTTAATGACGAGACTATAGAGGTGCTTATTAATCAATCATTACTTCAGGCAGAGATGGGTTGTGATGTCATTGCCCCATCAGATATGATGGATGGTAGAATTGGAAAAATAAGAAAAGCTTTAGATAAAAATAAATTTCAAAACGTTCAAATATTATCGTATGCTGCAAAATATGCCTCAAGCTTCTATGGACCTTTTAGAGATGCTGTTGGATCTAAAAGCTCATTAAAAGGAGATAAAAAAACTTATCAGATGGATTATAGAAATTCTGATGAAGCCTTAAGGGAAGTTGCATTAGATATTAAAGAAGGTGCTGATATGGTAATGGTTAAACCTGGTATGCCCTACTTAGACATAATAAAATCAATAAAAGAAAAATTTAAATTACCAGTTTTTGCATATCAAGTATCCGGTGAATATAGTTTGATTGAAACAGCTATAGCAAAAAAATTAATAAATAAAAACGCCATATATGAAAGTTTAGTTGCGTTTAAGAGAGCTGGTGCCAATGCTATAGTAAGTTATTATGCTGATAGAATTGATAAAATAATTAGATAATTATTTCAAGGTATTTAAAAATAATAACCTACTGTTTGGATAATTTACATTATTTGGTTTTAATATAGTTTTATCTAAATAATCACCTACTAATTTCAAACCGGTCAATAAAGTGCCAAGATCATTAACCTCTATATCTTTTTCAATCAAAAAATTTGGTACATATTTTTTTTCATTTAAAGAAGTAGCGTAATATACAGTTTTGTTACCTTCTAAATCTTTTTCAACTAAATTTTCTAGCGCTAAGTCATATCCTAATATTTTAAGTAACTCCAATTCCCAAAATATAAATTTTTTTAACCAATCCTTTTCTTTTAAAATTAAAAATAAATTTTGAATTATAAAATAAACCTTATCGTTAGATTGAGACTCTGCTGTTAATATTTTAATTAAATTCATAGCAGATGTTATACAAGACAGCTTTTGTTTGTGATCAAAATATAATGGGGTATAGGCATTTAAAATTTCAATTTTAAAATAACCTATTCTATTTTCATTTTTAGAATTGTAATTAACATGGAGTTTGTTGCCAACTTGAAGGTAATTTTTAATTTTTTTGAAGTGCCACCAAATATAATTCCGGATATCTTTCCTTTATCTTTTGTAAATAATTCAGCAATTAATGAATTTTCACTATATCTTGTTTTGCTTATTAAAAATCCTTCGTCTGACCAATTCATTTTTTATTTGTATTTTTTAAACATTCTATAGCAGCATTTTGTTCAGCTTCTTTCTTCGATTTTCCAGTAGCTATAAAATATTTTGTATTAGGTAATTTAACTCCGACTTTGAATATAGGTTTGTGTCTTGGACCTGTGTTTGAAATTAATTTATAAGTAGGTAATTTTTTAAAGTTTTTTAAAGTAAGTTCCTGTAATTTTGTTTTTGCATCTATTTCGGTCACTACACTTTTTTCAATATGATCTTGCCATAAGTATAAAATTGTTTTTTCAACAATCGTAAAACCTTTATCAAGATATATGGCACCAATTAGTGCTTCACAGCTATCAGATATGATTTTGTCCTCAATATTTATTTTTTTATTGTTAGGATTAAATGTTTTAACATAATTAGCTAAATTGATTTTTTTTGCTATTTCCAGACACGTTTTTTTATTAACTAACGATGCAAATTTTTTATCAAGAACACCTTCTTTTTCCCCTGGATAAATTTCTAAAAGTTTTTTTGCTATTACTAAACCAAGAACTCTATCACCCAAAAACTCTATCTTTTCATTATTTTCATTTGGATTAAAACTTTTATGTGTTAGGGCTTGGATAAGTAGATCTTTATTTTTAAATTTTACATCAATTTTTTTTTCTAAACTCTGATAGTTAATTTTCATTAATTAATTTTATTAAAAGTTCTATTAAATCTTATTGATTTGTGCCATTTCCAAAACTCTATAAAACTTCCTATTTTTTTATCTGAAGAGAAAAATATAAATTGAGCTTTTCCTACTAAATTATCTTTATGTACATATCCAACACTTGTTAAATATCTGCTATCTTTAGAACAATCTCGGTTGTCACCTAAAAAGAAATAATGATCTTTTGGTACAGTAAACACATCAGAATTTTGATAAGTATAATCTTTTAAATAAACAGTATGAAATTTTTTACCATTTGAAAGTTTTTCTTCAAATCTATAAACATCAATACTTTTGTCTCCACAAAAAATAGTTGTTTTGTTATTAATTTTAGATTTAAGAATTTCAGAATTATTTAAATATAAATTTGAGTCTATAAATTGAATTTTATCACCAGGTAGACCGATTAATCTTTTAATGTAATCAGTTCGATTATCTGCTGGTGTTTTAAACACAATCACATCACCCCTTTCCGGGCTGCTAAACATAATTCTTTTGTTTAATATTGGGGGGCTAAAAGGAAATGAATGTTTGCTATATCCATAGGTATATTTTGTCACAAACAACCTATCACCTACCAGTAAAGTAGGTTCCATGGATGAAGAAGGAATATAAAATGGTTGTACTAAAAGTGATCTGATTATAACTGCAATTATTAATGCATAAATTAAAGTTTTTATATTTTCTGAAAAAAAATTTTTATCTAATTTCATGATGTTTGGATAATTGCAAATGCTGTTGAATAATTTTTTTCATCTGAAATTGATAGAAAACATTTAAAATTTTTGATTTTAAAGTTCTTTTTAATGATTTTTGTAATTTTTTTATTTTTAACGTAATAAGGCTTTCCCATTTTGTCATTAACAACTTCTATATCTTTAAAATTTAAATTCATACGAAAACCTGTGCCAACAGCTTTAGAAAATGCTTCTTTTGCAGCAAATCTCTTCGAAAAATAAGCTACTTTATTGGTTACAGCATTAGATTGTTTCAATTCTTTATTAGAGTAAATTCTTTTTTTAAATAAAGGATTTTTAATGGATTTTTGAATTCTTTTATTTTCAACAATATCAACACCAATACCAAGAATTTTCATTTATTTTTTTATAATTTTTTTAAAGTTTTTAATTACCTTTGAAAGTCCATCAAATATTGACTCTCCAATTATAAAATGTCCAATGTTATACTCCTCAATATCTATTATTTTTGTTAACATTTTGGTGGTTTTATAGTCTAAACCATGACCGGCATGAACTTCTATATTTAAACTTGATGCTAATTTTGCACTTTTTTTAATTCTTTTTAATTCACTAGAATAATTTTTTTTTGATTTAACTAGGTTTGCTAGTTTTCCAGTGTGTATTTCAATACAATCAGCATTTAATTTTTTAGCAAGTCTAATGTCATTTGGAGAAGGGTTAATGAATAAACTTGTTCTTATCTTTGCTTTTTTAAATTTTTTAATTATTTTCTCTAATTTATTAAGATTGTTTCTTATATTTAAACCTCCCTCAGTAGTAATTTCTTTTCTATTTTCTGGAACTAAACAAATAAAATTTGGTTTTATCTTAAGTGCTTTATTAACAATTTCTTTATTCATAGAAATTTCAAGGTTTACAAGCACATTTTTTAAACCACATATTTTTTTTGCGTCAATATCATTTATGTGTCTTCTATCTTCTCTTAAATGAATTGTTACAGAATCAGCTCCATAACTAATAACTTTCTTGGCTGCATGTAGTGGATCTGGATGCTTCTCTCCACGAGCGTTTCGTAAAGTTGCAATATGATCTATATTTACACCTAGCCTTATCACTTAATAAATCTGCTTCCTGGTGTTGTTATTGGTATTGACTTAAGTTCTGATGGTAATTTATTTGCTTTAAAAGTTGGAACATCTATTTTTAGATGAGATGTTATTCCAGTTTTTATTTTTAAAGATTGTTTGGTTGATCGATCAATTATAGATGCAAATCCAATTAATTTTGCTTTTGATTTTTTAATTAATTTTACACACTCTAAACTTGATTTTCCTGTAGTGATTACATCTTCTATAATTAAAACTCTTGTACCTTTTTTAATATTGAATCCTCTTCTAAGAGTAAATTTGCCATTTACCCTTTCACAAAAAATTGTTTCTTTTTTTAGCAATTTTCCTATTTCATATCCTATAATTACTCCTCCCATTGCAGGAGCTAGTATTAAATCAATTTTTTTAAATTTTTTTTTAATTTTATTTGCTAAAGATTTACAAATTTTATCAGCTAAATTAGGGAAACTTAAAAGTTTGGCACACTGGATATATTTTGAGGAATGTAGACCTGAGGATAGAATGAAGTGACCTTCTAATAATGCATTAGTTTTTTTTAAAATATTTAAGGATTTTTTGTGTGAAAGCATTTCTTTTTTCTTCGTGTCTAATTATCTTAAATTTTATACTCTTTTGTTTTAGCTCTGCAATAAAATTAGTAAAATTCTTAAGGTTTCTAATAATTAATTTAAATTTAAAATTAATATAATTGGGATTTTTACCAACCATTTCTAAGCTAGATATATTTAATTTATGACTTCCAATTAGTGAACTTATATCTCCTAACTGACCTGGCTTATCAGGTAATGACATCCATAGTGTGGTATTGTATTTTTTTGTTTTTTCCTCTTTTTGCTCTCCTTTATCATGCCAATATCTTCTTATTGCTGCTCTAGCTTTACCTGTTTTAGTTGTTGGTATCCAATGAAGTGACGGTGAATTATTTTTAGATGTTATAATATTTACACGATCACCATTTCTTAAAATAGTTTGTAGTTCGTTTTTGTTTCCATTAATTTCACAACCAACTGCTGAATTACCAATTTTAGTATGAACAGCATATGCAAAATCTATAGCTGTTGCGTCTTTAGGTAATTTTATTACTGAACCTTTTGGTGTGAAACAAAATACATTTTCTTGAAACATTTGTAGTTTTGTATATTCATATGAGTCCTCAGGGTTTTCATTTTTTTCTATAATCTCCACAAGATCTTTTAACCAATCATACTCCTTCCAGCTTAAAGAATTAAATTTTTCTGATGATTTATACTGCCAATGGGATGCGACACCTCTTTCTGCAAATTCGTGCATTTCGTGCGTTCTGATTTGAATTTCTATTGGTTTTTTATTTGAACCAATTACTGATGTATGAATAGATTTGTAACCATTAATTTTTGGAGATGAAATATAGTCTTTAAATTTTCCCGGTATGCAATTCCATTTTTTATGAAAAATACCAAGCGTTTTGTAACAATCGTCTACATTTTTTAAGATTATCCTAAATCCAATAATGTCCGTTATTTGTTCAAGTGAAACTCTTTTTTTTTGGACCTTTCTCCAAATTGAAAAAGGTGTTTTTTCTCTACCATGTATCTCGGCATTAATTTCATTATCATTCAAGATTTCACTTAACTCAAAAGATTGTTCTTCAAATAAATCTTTTCTGTCCAATTTTATTTCATCAAGCCTTTTTTTTATTAATTTTCTTGCGTCGTTATTTAAAATTTCAAAAGACAAATCCTCAAGCTCGTCTCTTATTCTGTGCATTCCCATTCTATCAGCTAATGGCGCATAAATTTCCATAGTTTCTTGAGCTATCCTTTTTCTTTTGTCCTCTTTAGTAATCGCTTTAATAGTCCTCATATTATGTAGTCGATCAGCAATTTTTACTAACAGAACTCTAATGTCCTTTGATGTTGCTAAAATTAATTTTCTAAAATTCTCAACTTTAGAATTAGCTCCAGCTGAATTTTCGAATGCTGAAATTTTTGTTACACCGTCTACTAAATCGGCAACCTCATCACCAAATTCTTGTTTTATAGTTTCATAAGTTGCAAAAGTATCTTCTATAGTGTCATGCAATAGACCTGTTGTAATTGTAGCGCTATCTAATTTTAATTCAGTTAAAATATTTGCAACCTCAATTGGGTGAACAGAATAAGGATCACCCGAAGCTCTTTTTTGACTCTTATGTGCTTTAACAGCAAAATTATATGCTTTATCTAATTTTTCAGGATTAAGAAATTTATTATAATTCTTAACTTTATTTATAAGTTGATTTGAATTAAGCATAATTAATATTATACCACTAAATTAAATTTGTTTAATAGATCTAATGTCTCTATCAGGAAGTAGAGAAATCAAGGTTTTAACATCAATTTGTTTATCAGGATGGATCCAATTCTTTTGAATCTCAAATAATGGAAATAATACAAAGTTTCTTTTGTGCATCATTTTATGAGGTAAATTAATTTTAGAGTTTTTTTTTGATACCAAATTATTAAAATCAATTATATCTAAATCACATGTACGAGGAGCATTTTTTTTTGCTTTTTTTCTACCTAATTGATTTTCTATGAATTTACATATTTTTAATAGTTCTTGAGAACTGCAATAACATTTTAATTTTAAAATTATATTTAAGAACTTAGGTTTTCGTGGATCAGGCCAGGAAGGGGTTTCATAATAACTAGATACTGAGAGAAATTCTAAGTTATATTCTGCTAATAAAAATTTTGCTTTTTCTATATTTCTTTTTCTTATTCCTAAATTTGAACCTATTCCTAAAAAAACAATTTTAGCTTGATTTTCTGATATATCTTGCCTTTTCACGGTTCCAATCTCTACTTTTTTTTGTTGCTCTTTTATCATATTGCTTTTTCCCTTTTGCAACAGCTAATTCTATTTTAGCCTTTCCTTTTTTAAAATACATTTTTGTTGGAACTAATGTAAAACCATCTCTTTGCATTTTACCTATTAATTTATTTATTTCTTTTTTATTAAGAAGCAATTTTCTATTATCAGTTGGATTATGATTAGAGTAACTGGCTTGCTTGTATGGAGATATATGTGAATTAATTAAAACAATTTCACCACCCTTTTCAACAGCATAAGACTCAGCAATATTCACCTTGCCCTCTCTTACTGATTTAATCTCTGATCCCTTTAAAACAATTCCAGCTTCAAAAAGATCCTCAAAAAAATAGTTAAAACTAGCTTTTCTGTTTAAACAAATGATTTTTAAACCAGGATTGGTTTTTTTGTTCATTAAATTAATTTAGCAGACTGAAGAGCTTTTTTAACAATTTCTTTTGTTGGTTCTGTTACTTTTACAAGTGGTAGTCTTACATTATCATCGCAAAGTCCTAAAAGTTTTGCAGCATATTTTACAGGACTAGGATTGCTCTCAACAAACAATGAATGATGAACTGGTTGTAATATTTTATTTAACCTTTCTGCTTCTTTCATTTCATTATCTGTATCTGATTTTGAAAATCTTTGAAAATCAGAACACAGTTTAGGTGCAATATTTGCTGTTACACTGATAGTGCCTACACCGCCACGTTTATTAAATTCAAAAGCATTATCGTCATTACCTGTTAATTGAATAAAATCTTTACCCATTTTTTCAAGTGTCTGATTAACTCTATTTAAATCACCTGTTGCATCTTTAACACCGACTATATTTTTTAATTCATAAAGTCTGGCCATTGTGTCTACTGACATATCAATCACAGATCTGCCAGGAATATTATAAATTATAATTGGTATGCCGCACTTGTCATTAATTGCTTTATAGTGTTGATACAAGCCTTCTTGGGTTGGTTTGTTGTAATAAGGTGTAACTATCAAAGCTCCATTAGCTCCTGCTTTTTCTGAATGTGTTGTTAAGGAAATTGCTTCTTCTGTTGAGTTTGATCCCGTTCCAGCAATAACTGGAATTTTTCCATTACTTTCTTTAATGCATAGATCTATTACTCTTTGATGCTCGTCATGACTTAATGTGGGAGATTCACCTGTTGTACCAGCTGGAACAAGTCCATTGGTACCATTATCTATGTGGAAATGGATTAATTTTATATATGCTTCCTCATCTAGACCATTATTTTTAAATGGTGTAATTAAAGCAACATTTGATCCTTTGAACATAAATACTTATAACATAGTTTAAAGATTCATATACTAAAAGATTATGCTCAAAAAAATATTATTTTTAGGTTTCGCTGTATCAATATTAATGTTTTCAAATAATCTCTTTGCTGAAATCAATTCAGTTGTACCCTTAAAGAAACCGGTTTTGAGTAAAGAAGAAATTCAAAAAAAAATATCTTTAAATATCCTTAAACCTATAAAGAAACCCTCAAAAACTAAAGAAATTGAAACCGAAGAAGTGATTGTTAAAAAAGAGTTGGTTTTAAAAGAAAAAAAATTAAGTTTTAAAATACCGAGGAAAAAGCCTACAGTAGTTGGCGCTAGCACAGCTAAGAGTATAAAGATTTCAAGATATTATAGTAAAAAAGACTTTGGGTTGGCTAAAAGGGCCATTTCAGAAATGCAGAAAAGAAAATGGTCATCTGCACTGAAAATAGCAAAAAAAGCAAAAGACAACTCAATTTATAATTTTATAAAATGGAGACATCTTTTAACCTCTGGTAACCAAGCATCCTTTTACGAATATCAAGTTTTTTTAAATAAGAATTCAGATTATCCGAGAATAGACAGAATTAGATATCTAGCTGAACACAAATTATCAACAGAAAGTGTTTCACCTAAAAAAATAATAAATTGGTTTGGAGAAAAAGATCCATTAAGTGGTTATGGAAAAATGATACTTGGAGAAAGTTACATTTTAGTTGGAGATAAAAACAAGGGTACTAAACTAATTAAAGAAGGCTGGATAACAGCAGATTTATCTAAAAACGAATTAAAATATTTTAGAAAAAAATTTAAAAAATATTTAAATGCAGATGACTATATTAAACGAGCTGACTATTTGGCCTGGAACGGTGATCGTTGGGATTTACAAAGATTAATAAGATATTTGCCAAAAGATTATGAACTTTTATATAACGCAAGATATCTTTTAATGAGTAAAGGCTATGGAGTTGATCAGGCTATAGCAAATGTTCCACAAAAATTTAAGAATGATGCAGGTCTAAACTATGATCGATTGAAATGGAGAAGAAAAAAAGGACGTGTAGATTCTTCAGCTGAAATACTATTGAAAATAAGAAATGATAAAGAGTATTTAGTTAGACCTGAAAAATGGTGGAAAGAAAGAGAAATTATCTCAAGAGCATTGCTCTATAAAAAAAAATATGAAATTTCTTATAAAATTTCAAGTAATCATGGAATGACTGAAGGGTCTGAATATGCTGCTGCAGAATGGATGAGTGGCTGGATAGCATTAAGTTTTTTAAATGATCCATTAACTGCTAAAGATCATTTTAAAAATTTTTATGAAAATGTTAGTTATCCAATAAGCTTGTCTAGAGGTGCCTATTGGCTTGGAAGAGCATATGAGAAAATAGGCGAAAGAGAGCAATCAAATAATTGGTACAGAGAAGCCACAAAATATCTTACTACTTACTATGGTCAGTTAGCTTTTTTGAAATTAAATCCAAATGGAAAATTTGAATTAGAAAAAGATATTGAAATTGATCCAAAATATAGAATTCAATTTTTTAATAAAGAGCTTGTAAAAATTTCTTATCTTCTAGATGAATTAAAGAAAGACAAATATACAAAACATATTTTAAGGCATTTAGCTAATGATAATATAGCTAAAGGTAGTGAAGTTTTGGCTGCAGAATTAGCTACAAGCATAAATAGATATGATTTTGCTATTCAGGTTTCAAAAATTGCGTCTTATCAAAAAAGATTTCATAATAAATACAACTACCCTATAATTAGCACTCCTAAATATATTAATAAAAGAAAAATTCCAGAAAGTGCTTTGATCTTATCTATAATTAGACAAGAAAGTGAATTTGATTTAGAGGCTAATAGCCATGCTGGTGCAAAAGGATTAATGCAATTAATGCCCTACACAGCAAAGTTAGTCTCAAAACAAGCCAAACTTCCTTATTCAAAATCAAGATTAACCACTGATCCAGAATATAATATTAATTTAGGCTCACATTATATTGCAGGTTTAATTCTACAATATGATGGTGCCTACCCTTTTGCAGTCGCTGCGTATAATGCTGGACCCAACAGAGTTAAATATTGGAAAAAAATAAATAAAGATCCACAAAAAAAACAAGTTGATTATGTTGATTGGGTTGAATTAATAAAATTTAGAGAAACAAGAAATTACGTACAGCGTGTAATGGAAAATTATAATGTCTATAGATATATTTTGGAACAACGACCTGTACCTATGAAAAACTTTTTTAAAGATCAGCCTCTATTTTAGTGGCGGAAGAGGAGGGATTCGAACCCTCGGTACAAGTTTCCTCGCACGGTCATTTAGCAAACGACTGGTTTCAGCCTCTCACCCACTCTTCCGTATGACATTGTGTATTAAGCGATTGTATTGAAAATTCAATATATATAAAGTAATTATTCAATTATTATGAGAAATAAGTACTCAGTATTTTCGTTAATCAAAAATGCTCTTTCATATCATGAAAATTGGCAAAGAGCATGGAAAGACCCTGCGCCAAAAAAAGAGTACGATGCAGTTATTGTTGGTGGTGGTGGCCATGGATTAGCAACAGCCTATTATTTAGCAAAAAAACACAACATGAATAATATTGCTGTAGTCGAGAAAGGTTGGATTGGTGGAGGAAATACTGGTCGTAATACTACTATTATTAGATCAAATTATTTATGGGACGCTAGTGCGGGTCTATATGATCATGCATTAAAAATTTGGGAAGGTTTATCTCAAGAACTAAACTACAATGTAATGTTTAGTCAAAGAGGTGTAATGAACCTAGCGCATAATTTGCAAGATGTTAGAGATTTAAAAAGAAGAACACATGCAAATAGATTAAATGGAATTGATGCAGTGTACTTGAGCACAGAAGAAGTTAAAAACTTTTGTCCAATTATAAATACATCGCCAGATATTAGATACCCTGTTTTAGGAGGAACATTACAACGTAGAGCTGGTACAGCAAGACACGATGCAGTTGCTTGGGGATATGCTAGAGGAGCTGATGCAATGGGTGTTGATATTATTCAAAATTGTGAAGTTAAAGGAATAAAAAGAAATGGAGACAGTGTTGAAGGAATAGAAACAACAAAAGGATTTATAAAAACTAGGAAAGTTGGTGTAGTTGCTGCTGGTCATTCTAGTGTTATAGCTAATATGGCTGGTCTAAGACTTCCACTTGAAAGTAAACCTTTACAGGCATTAGTTTCAGAACCTGTAAAACCAATTATTGATACCGTTGTAATGTCTAACGCAGTGCATGCTTATGTAAGTCAATCTGACAAAGGAGAATTAGTCATTGGTGCTGGAACGGATGATTATGTTTCTTATACTCAAAAAGGTAGTCATCAAATAGTTGAAGGAACATTAAATGCTATTTTAGAATTATATCCAATTTTCAGTAGAATGAGAATGTTAAGACAATGGGGAGGAATAGTAGATATTTGTCCTGACGCTAGTCCAATTTTAAGTAAAACTTCAATTAAAGGATTATACTTTAATTGTGGTTGGGGTACTGGAGGATTTAAAGCAACTCCTGGATCTGGAGATTTATTTGCTCATACTATTGCAAACGATGAACCTCATAAACTTAATGCTGCATTTAATTTAAATAGATTTGTAAGCGGTGACCTTGTTGATGAACATGGTGCTGCAGCGGTTGCTCATTAATGTTTTTAATAAACTGTCCATACTGTGGAGAAAGAGATCAGCAAGAATTTAAGGCTGGTGGTGAAGCTCATATCGAAAGACCTAAGCAACCAACAGAATTAAGTGATGATGAATGGGCAGAATATTTATTTATGAGAAAAAATATTAAAGGTGTTCAATTTGAAAGATGGAACCATACACATGGTTGTCGTAAGTGGTTTAATATGGTTAGAGATACATCTAACGATGAAATAAAAGCAATTTACAAAATGGGTGAAAAACCACCTTCTCAATAAAATGAATAAAAATTTAAGAGTAAAATCAAGCGAGTATATTGATGAAACTAATAGAATTTCTTTTAAATTCAATGACAGAACTTATCATGGCTTTAAAGGTGATACATTAGCTTCAGCATTACTTGCAAATAATGTTCATTTGGTAGGAAGAAGTTTTAAATATCATAGACCAAGAGGAATTATGACGTCTGGTTCTGAAGAACCAAATGCTATAGTTCAAGTAAATCCTGGTACAAACAGAACAGAACCTAATGTTAGAGCAACAGAAGTCGAGATTTACGAGGGTTTAGAAGCATCCAGTCAAAATTGTTGGCCAAGTGTAGAATTTGACATTGGTGGAATAAACAATTTTCTCTCCCCTTTTTTTCCAGCAGGTTTTTATTACAAAACATTTATGTGGCCTGCTAGTTTCTGGGAAAAATATGAATTTTTCATAAGACACTCAGCAGGTTTAGGAAAATCACCAACATCAAGTGACCCTGACATTTATGACCATCAAAATGTTCACTGTGATGTGTTGGTTGTAGGTGCAGGTATATCTGGAATATTAACAGCAAAAAATGCAGCTAAAAATAATTTTAAAACGTTGTTAGTTGATGAAAAAAATGAACTTGGTGGCTCAACTATTTTTGAAAATAACGAATTTAACAAAATTGACAACAAAACTCCTTCTGAATGGTTAAAACAAGAAATAAAGGAACTTAAAGATATTAAAAACCTTGAAATAAAAACTAGAACAAGTGTAGCTGCTTATCATCAATATAATTATCTTTTAGCTAGAGAAAATCTAACTGATCATTTAGAGGCAAAAGATAAAACAAATAAAATCAGACAAAGACTTCTGAAAATTAGAGCTAAGAAAGTTATTTTGGCCACAGGTGCTTTAGAAAGACCCTTGATATTTAATAATAATGATAGACCAGGAATAATGCTTTCATCTGCTATTAAAAAATACAGTGAATTTTATGGAGTTGCTTGTGGTAGTAAAAATATATTTTTTACTAATAATGATAGTGCTTACGAAAGTGCTTTGTCACTATATAACAAAGGTATAAATGTTGAGGCAATTATTGATATAAGAGAACAATCTGAAAGTAAAATTGTTAAAAAAGTAAAAGAAGTAGGTATTAAAGTTTACTGGTCACATACGATTGTAGATACAGCTGGATACAAAAGATTAAATGGTATTTCAATCATGAAACTATCTAATGATGGTACTTCAGTGACTGGAAGTAAAATTTCTATTTCATGTGATTGCTTGGGAGTTGCTGGTGGTTGGACACCTGCTGTACATTTATATACACAATCAGGTAGTAAACTAAAATTTGATGAGGAAAAACAAATTTTCTTACCAAATCAGAATACATCTGAACAAATAAGTGTAGGATCTTGTGGTGGAGATTTTAAAATTGATGAAATCATTAAAAATTTAAATCAAAAGCTTAAAGATAATCTAAATATTAAAGAAACAGATTTAGATAATATTAAAGTTGAGATCGATCAGGAAAATTCAAAAAGAAATATTTGGTTGCTTCCTTCTGATAAACCTTTAGGTAAAACTAAACCATTTGTAGATTATCAAAACGATGCAACAGCTAAAGATATCAAATTAGCATTAAGAGAAGGTTTTAGATCTATTGAGCATGTAAAAAGATACACGACTACTGGAATGGGTACTGATCAAGGTAAACTAGGAAATATGCATGCATTGGGAATAATTGCAGATACAGCTGGTGTTAAAATGGGAGAATTAGGAACTACTACATTTAGACCTCCTTATACACCATTAACATTTGGAACTATTGTAGGTCGAAATGTTGGAAAGTTTTTTGATATTTTTAGAAGAACGCCAATGAATGATTGGCATGTTGAAAATAAAGCAGAATTTGAAAATGTCGGTCAATGGAAGAGAGCTTGGTACTACCCTATTAATGGAGAGACAATGCATCAAGCAGTACAAAGAGAAAGTAAAGCAGCTAGGGAAAGTGCTGGTATATTAGATGCCTCTACTCTTGGTAAAATTGATATTCAAGGAAGTGATGCCTCTGAATTTTTAAATAGAGTTTATACAAATGCTTGGTCAAAATTAGCTATAGGAAAATGTAGATATGGCCTAATGCTAAATGAGGATGGTATGGTTTATGATGACGGAGTTACAACTAGATTAGGTGAAAATCATTATATCATGACTACGACAACTGGTGGAGCAGCAAATGTTTTAGGTAAACTTGAAGATTATCTTCAAACAGAATGGCCTGAGCTTGATGTTTACTTAACCTCTGTAACAGATCATTATGCTACAGCAAGTTTATGTGGACCTAATAGTAAAAAAATTCTAAAAAAAATAATTCCCGATTTAGATTTATCAGATGAAAGCTTTCCTCACATGTCATTCAAAGAAGCGAATATCGGACATATCCAATGCAGAATAATGAGAATTAGTTTTACTGGAGAACACAGCTACGAAATAAATGTTCAAGCAAGTTATGGAAAAGATTTATGGGAAAAGTGTATGAAAGCAGGTCAAGAGTTTAACATTACGCCTTATGGAACTGAAACAATGCATTTATTAAGAGCAGAAAAAGGTTTCATAATTGTAGGTCAAGATACTGACGGAACAATGACCCCTATCGATCTCCAAATGGATTGGATAGTAAGCAAGAAGAAATACGATTTCATAGGTAAAAGATCTCTTTATAGGTCTGATACAATGAGAGAAGATAGAAAGCAATTAGTGGGTCTATTAACAGAAGATCCAAATGTTGTTTTAGAAGAAGGGGCACAAATAGTTTCTGAATTAAATCAAAATCCAGTAGAAATGCTTGGACATGTTACTTCAAGTTATTTTAGTCCAAATCTAAAGAAATCAATAGCCCTGGCAGTTGTTAGAGGTGGAAAAGACATGATGGGGAAAAAACTTTTTGTACCCATGGAAAATAAAAATATTAATGTCACTGTTGCAAATCCAGTCTTTTATGATGCAAAAAATGAGAGGTTGAATGCTTAACTATAATCCAGTTGTTAAAAGTGAAATTAATCAAGAGAGTGTTTCTGTAAAAGAAATCTCTCCAGTAATGAAAATTAATTTAAGAGGCAAAAAAAGAGAGTTTTTAACAAATGTTGGTAAAAATCTTAATATGATCTTACCTACAGAGTCAAATACTTCAACAACGAGTGACAAATTAACATCAATATGGCTTAGCCCAGATGAATGGATGATAGTTTCAAATGAACTTGTAAACAAAGATACTAACAAATACGAACTATATGAAATGTTATTTAATAGCATTTCAAAAACGAATTTAGGTGCTGTTATTGATGTAACAGATCAATTTGTTCAATTAGAACTTAAAGGCAAAAATATCTATGAAATTTTTTCAGCAGGATGTCCTTTTAACTTTGATGAATTTAAAGAAAAAAAAGGATCAACAACCCAGACAGTTTTAAATCATATAGATGTAATTCTGCACCATAAAGAGGAAAATGTAGTTAATTTATTTGTCAGACGATCATTTGCTCAACATTTATGGGATTGGATTGAAGATAGTAGCTCAAGATTATAATAATAATTGATTAACTATTTAATTTGTTTATTTCCTTACATCGTTTATGGGCCTCTAAGACAGAGGGAACTAGTTTATCTAAATTCCATCTATTTATTGATATATCAAAATATTTACTAGCTTTAAAATCAATCCCATCAATGATTTCAATCTCAAATCTTTGTTCCTCAATATAAAAATTGTTTAATCTATAAATATATTCTTTAATTGGAAACGATCCTAAGGATAATAATACTCTATAACCCATTAAAAATGGCTGTATATGATCCACATAAGCGGTAACTTCTTCTTCATTAATTTTTATTGGTATATTTTTGTTTAATAGTTGTTTTATATCTCCAGGCTGTTCATAGGTGTAAAAAGTGAAATTATGCCAAACTTTTTCACAGTTATCTTTTGATTGAATAAAAAAATTTAAACTATCTCCATGAATTACTTCTCCATATACTCGTGCAAATGTTAAACTTTCGTATTTATCAATTGTCCACATATCATCTTCTTCAGCTTGGGCATGATAAGCAAAGACTATAAAAAAAAGAGACAAATGTAGTAAAACAATAATTAAAACTCTTTTCATGATTTAAGCTCCACTTTGTATCCATTTTTCTTAAAAATTTTTATGATTTTATCCCAGACTAAACTGTTGTGTTCACCTGGTAATATTTCAAATTTGAATGTTTGTTTATAAACGGGGTCACAGTTATCGTACGCAACGTAAGCACTTACGTGACAGTACTTACAAACACGGCCTATTTCCATATATTGGAACTCCTGTTGTTAATTGATTTTTTGAAGGTTAATAATTTATAATTAGTAATGGTCTCAACCCTTTTCTTTTGACTCGAATTTCGCAAAAAGGGAGATAATAAAAAAAGCGGAATTCTATAGAAAAGGATTGAAATCCAATGCATATTGAAAGAAAACAAACTTTCTTGTTAAGTTTGAGGTTGAAATTTGTTTAAAAAAAGTTTTTTAATTAAAATTATTTTCAGAATGTTTTTTAGTTGAAAATAACAAACCTACTAAAAAACCTATAAAACACCAAATAGGTCCCGATATTTCTAATTCAGGAATTCTTATTAAGTAATTTGTATAATTGGTCCAAAATAAACTGATAGCTAAAAAAATAAAACCAGTAATAAAACCAGTAATTTTTTGTTTTTTATCTCCAACATTAAAAGATCCTCTAAGTCCAGAACCACCAAACCAGGCTATAATTGGAGCTAGGATACCTGAAATAGAAGCAGACACAGATATATTCCCAAATGAAGTAATAGCTAAAATTATGGCAATAACTACGTAAGCCATATGTAAAGTTGCAAAAATTTTATTCATAAATTATCTAGTTTTTTTTCTTTTCTTTATAACTTTCTTTTTAATTATTTTTTTAACTTTCTTTTTTGCAATAGTTTTTTGTTTTGGTGTCACATTTATTGGAGCACTGTCAGAGTAATTATTATTATTAAAACTATAATTACTTTCAGCTTTTTTTTCAAAAAGTGTACTAATTGCACCAGTTACTAAAGCAGGCACAATAAATAATAAGCCTGGGGCCGCAAGGGCTAATGCTCCATACCAAGGCCATCCAAAAACATCCATCGCCCCAAAGAAAGTCCCGATAGTTAACGGGAACATTATTCTGAGTACAAAACCTAATACTAATGCACCAATAGCAAAACCTGCCCCTAAATGGTATTCAATACCTATATAACCAACGTATATTTGAACTATTCCGACAAGGAGAAAAATTATTCCACCAAAAGCTCCAAGAAATGGCATATTGAACACTAGTTATAAAATTAGTTGAAATCAATAAAATTCTAAATGTTTTTATTCTTATAAAATAAAAAAATAGTAATAATATTGACTATAATCCAAATAAATTTTTCATATAAATAGACTGGAATAATCGGATTATATAAAACTGCCATAAAACCAAAAATCCAAATATTTGTATTATCATTTTTTTTATAAAAATTATAAGCAAAATATAAAGCAGAAACACAAACTACTAGTCTTGATAAAGTATAATATCCAATAGGAAGTGGTAAAATTCCAATAACCAATACAACAATAGGTGCTAACCAAAATATTTTATTTTTTTGATTTGAGATATTGTTCACTTAATTTATCTTTTTTTTAATGGATTTTTTCCAAATCTATTTTCTTTATTATCTCCTGCAGTACAAAGTAAAATAATAAGGTATACGTAACAAATTAATCCTATAATTAAAAAAATTATTTCTAAAGACTCTTGTCGGCTTTCTGCAAATATAGTTTCTAATATACCTGCTGGAATTGGTAAAGCCTGAAACCATCCGCTTTTATTAATGTCATGCAACCTTCGAGCGGCAACAGATATCCAAGGAATTAAAACTACTAAAATAAAAATCATTAACAACCAAAACAATGGAGCTGCAACAAATATTAATCCAAAACCTATTGCATAACCTAAAACAATAAAAAGAGAAAAATACCAATATTCAGATCGACTAGCTCTACCTTTAAAGTCAAAATATTTTTTAAAACATTTTTTAACAGCATCCGGAAAACTTAAGACCATAGCATCCTCCTCATCCTCATTATTTTGGTTAAATTTTTCTGTATAATAATCAGATGTATCTTGATTTTCATTTTCGTTATCATGATTAGTTTTTTCTTCTTCTTGTTGATCTAATTTCTCAGGTGTCTCGTCATCAACCTCTACTTCCTCTTCAACTATCTCCTCTACATACTCATATTCATCTTCTGCAGGAGGTGACTCTTTTTTTTCTTCTCCGGTAATAAATGATTTTATATCACCTTGCGGTGCTTCGGTTTCATGGTTATCTTGATTTGACTCTTCTGCAGAAAAAACTAAACCATCTATTGATGAGGCAGTTGTCCATTTTCCCCTTAGACCTGCTTTTACTTTAGTATCTTCATTTATAGTGTCACTATCTACTAAAGCTTGTAAACTTGATAAGGAATTTACCGTAATTTCTGAACCATTATTGTCTATAAATTTATAAATCATTTTAATCTGGGAATATTAACTTTCCTACTCTTTCCACAACGAAACCAGCTCCGCCTCTTCTTAAAACACTAGGTTCTGTTGTGTAGCTAGTTCCTGTTGAAACAGCAAATACTCCTTTAAAATCTTCATCTGCTTTTTGAAAATCAAAATTCATGTAAATCGCCATATTTGATTTAACTTTTGAGCCTGGAAATGCAAAATACTTATCGCTAAATGTTACACACCATATTTCGGCTTTCTCAAATGCTCTAGATGAATTAACAAGAATTGTTTTTGTTCCCTCTTGTCTTGCTTTTTTACTTAAGGCTAAACCATGCCATTTTTGTTTAAAACCAGCTACTTTTGAAAAATCATCAATTGCTTCTTTGTAATCTGATACTAATTCATCATATTTTTCAGCAACAATTTCTTCTGGTGTTTTTGGTTTTTCTTCAACTACATCTTCAGCTTTCAAAGGAGTTTGTTGAGATCTTTGTGTATTTCTACTTACGGATTTTATTTGTTCTGATGTACTTTTTAATTTACCCTCAAATTCATTTTTCAAACTACCAACTTTTTCTTCAGCCTCTCTTTTCAATTGATCCATTTCTTTACGCTGAAAATATAAATAGACACCAACTGCTATTATTATAATAGCTATGACTGCACCGATGATAATTAGATTCCAAGGTATTCTTTGACCTAATTCTTCATCCAGAGCTTTAAGCTCTTCAACTTTAAAATTTACATAGTTTTTGATATCTTCTGAACGATTTAGGATACTATTGTTAAGACTATCCATATTAAAGACAACCTCATCAGATCCAGAACCAAGATCTCGATTTTCTATATTTCTAAATTCTTGAATAAAACCAATTTTATCACCTGTTATTTTTTTAGTTTTTCCACCTAAAATTTTTGGTAACTTAATTTTATAACCATCTTTACCAACAAAATCTTTTGCTTTTTTTGATTTTTCTGCTCTTTTTATTAAATCTTTTAGTGTTGTATAATTTTTATATTTATTAAAATTTATTTTTTCGATTTTTTTAAATTTCGACTTATATTCCTCTAAATCATTTTTAGATAAATGTTGTTTAATATTATCTCTAAGAATTTCTCTTAAATCTTTAATTTCTTGATTATCTCTATTTACAAGATCAGCAATGGCATTTTTAGAATCTTCTTCGGCCTCGATCATTAAAGTTTCAAAGCTATCTAAATTTGATTTTAGATTATTTCTTTTAGTTTCAAGTTCTGCAATTTTATTTTCATATTCATTTAATTTTTTTCCAAATAAATCTACATAATTTTGTTTATTTTCTGATATCCACTGCTCATTACCATCTCTTTCTGCCTTTTTTCTAGCTTCATTTCTTTCTTTTTTTTTACGATCTTCTTCTGCTTTCTTTTTTGCAGCTGCTTCTGATTCCTTTTTTTGTTTTATTGCTTTTTTTATTTCTAAATCTTGTTTTATTAAAAAATCTGGTAAGTACCAGACTGCATCTGGATTACTAATAATAATTCCATCTTTTAATATATCTCTACCCCCAATAGGTCCTCTGCCCTCAGGTCCCTCCATTAATTTTTTATTGTAATCACCAGTTACACCATCTGCTTTTAAATAACCGTTTTCTGCTGCAACTAGTCTATAAAAGTCTTCTAAATAAGATCCTTTAAATTTATTTGGTCTATCCTCTGTTTTGAGTTGTAAACAGTACATTTTTAAAACTGTTACTAGTTTTATATCTCTCCAATCTTGAGAAATATTAAAATTTAAACCGTTAGCTGGTGTTGGTATTAAAACTCCACCTGTATTACGAGGCTCTGGTGAATGGTAACCAGTTACTTGAATTTTATTAACTTCTATTTGGTCAAATTCTGGTTTACCTGTCTCTTCATTAATTCTTTGCTCACCTGTAGTTAAATCTGGTATTGGGTCACCATCTTCTAAAACAGTAATACCTTTTGCTGATAATGCACAAAAATCTTGTTTTGCATTTGTTTCAGAAATTTTTTTAGCTTCTTTACTGCCATCCCAATCAGTTTTTTTATTATCAGATTGACTGTTTTTTTTGTGAAAAGCTAATGAACTAGACGAAATCAACAAAAAAGATAAAATTAATGTAATAAAAAATCTTACAAATATGTTTGTCATTTTACTTAAGCTTTAATTTACCGCTTGTAATCTCATTAATTACTTGCTTTAAACCTTGAATAAATACTGGTTCTATAATTGAAGAAGTTTTTTGAATTTCAGCTAAACTGTCATCTCCTTCTACTGATTGCATATTTTTTCTTAAATCTTGAGCTCTTGATTGTCCATTTTTTAATTCAGCATTAATTTTACCCTCAAGGTCTCCTTCAAATTTCTTAGTTAGTTTTACAGGTATTTTTGAATATGCCTGCAAATACTTTAAAAAAGTTTTAAGTTGCGAAATATCTTTAACTCTCCATTGTTTATCTGCATCTAAACCTGATACAATTCCAATTTTACTTTTACCAACTATAACATCTTCTCCCAATACTGTTTCGTGAGATCTATCAGTTAAATCTAAATCTTTAAGAATATGTTTGGGTGGTAAAGCAAGTACTTTATATAAAATAGTGTTCGAAGATGCTGATGATCAAGCAGGTTTATCAAAAATGATAGAAAAAGTTACTGGTG
>CACJCG010000011.1 GCA_902591845.1 uncultured Pelagibacteraceae bacterium | reverse complement strand
CAAGAATATTTGCACCAGCTTCAATTGCACTTCTGCAGTTATCAAAATTTATACCGCCATCAATTTCTATATCAAAATTTAATTTTTTTTCTTCTTTTATATTTTTAAGTTTTTTAATTTTATTCAAAACTTCTGGTATAAATTTTTGACCTCCAAACCCAGGATTTACACTCATGATTAAAACTAAATCTATTTGATCTAATAAATCTAATATTAAATCAATTTGAGACTTAGGATTGAGTGAAACTCCAACCTTTTTATTTTTTTTCTTTATTTTTTTAATCGAATTTTCTAAATTATCAGTAGCCTCAGGGTGAATGGTAATAATATCTGCTCCCGCATCTGCGTAAGCTTCTATATATTTATGGACTGGTGAAATCATTAAATGAACATCAAACTTTAATGAACAATGTTTTCTTAGTGCTTTTATTACAGGTGGCCCAAATGTTAAATTAGGAACAAAGTGACCGTCCATAACATCTACATGAATCATGTCAGCTCCAGCTTCTTCAAGTCTCTTAATTTCTGAACCTAATTGACTAAAGTCAGCTGATAAAATTGATGGTGAAATTTGTATATTTTTCATTGATTGCTAGATTAACTAGTATCAATTTTAAAAATTAAAATGAATTAAAAAATTGATAAATTTGTCTAGAAATTTCACTCTCCAAAGGAAATGACAACATTCCCATAACTGAATAGCCTAGGATCCAAGGCATTAAATAAAATCTGATCATGTAAAAGAACCAAGCTACATACAAGGGCACCAATGGCCCAATAATAAATGAAGGTGTGATTGGTTTAAATAATTTAATTAAAGGGTTGGTATATTTTACAAATACTCTCATGAAAAAGAATTGTGAGTCTTCTCTTTGAAAGATATTCATTGCTACTCTTCCAATCAGAGTCCACATGATGATCCCAAGCAAATAATCAATAAAATATATTAAAGGATGAAAATTTGCTGACATTCAAAATTTATATTGGAAAATGTATTGAAATAAAAGGGGCGAAATTAATCGCCCCTTAAAAAGATTATTTAGTGTGATCTACCAAGAATTGATTTACCACTCGGTACACGTACATCATCAACCATTTTTTGAGTAGCTTTATCTGGTTCTGCAGTCATTAAACTAACTACTACCATTAAAACTAAACTAACAGCTGATCCGAAGATACCAAATGTTAACTGTGTAATTCCTAGGAATCCACTTCCACCAGTTCGTACCCAAACTAAGTACCAAGCACCGGCAATTAGACCACCTAGCATACCAGCAATCGCACCTTGTCTATTAGCTCTCTTCCACCATACACCAAGTACTAGTGGGAAGAACAATCCAGACATCGCAAAATCAAAAGCCCAAATGACCGAACCTAAGATTCCTTGAATCTCCATTGCTGCAATAGTTGCTCCAGCAAAACCAATTACTACAAGTAATACCCTTGCAACAAGTAGTCGTTTTGCAGTTTCCGCTTTTGGATCAATGATCTTATAGTAAACATCATGTGATATAGCGTTTGCAATTGCTAGAATCAAACCATCAGCAGTAGACATGGCAGCTGCCATACCTCCTGCAGCAACTAGACCTGAAATTACATAAGGTAATCCAGCTATCTCTGGAGTTGCTAATACAACGGCTTTACCACCCATGAAGAACTCATTTAATTCTAGAGTTCCATTTCCGTTAAAGTCGCTGATAAACATTAGGTTTGCTTGGTTCCAGTTTTGGTACCAATCTATAGCTTCCACTTCCGCAAAAGTCTTACCGATAATACCTGTTGGTAAATTCGGGTCGATCAATGATAACTTAGATAATGTAGCTAACATTGGAGCAGAAGAATAAAGTAGGAAGATAAAGAATAATGACCAACCTACTGATTTTCTAGCTGCTTTTACACTTGGAGTAGTAAAGTATCTCATCATCACGTGCGGTAATGAAGCTGTTCCCATCATCATCGCTAGTGCTAATGAAATAAATGCCCAAGGTGTAGCGTTAACTGCAGAGTGAGCTTTAGTTATTCCTGCTAAGCCTTTAGGTACTGATTTTAGATCAGCAGCTGCGTTTTTAACAAAACCGAACTGTTGTTCTAATTCACCAATTCTAGCTACCTCATCAGCTAACATAAAGTGAGGAAAGAAACCCGCACCCATTTTGTTACTGATCCAGAAAACTGGAAGTAGATAAGCTATAATCAGTACGATGTATTGTGCAACCTGTGTCCAAGTTACCCCTCTCATACCACCTAACATTGAACATAATAAAATACTTATTAGTCCAACATAAACTGCGTATTGGAATGGGATATCAAGTGCAACAGATGCAATAGTACCTGTAGCGTTAATTTGTGCAGTCACATAAGTAAATGAAGCAACAGTTAAAACTACCACTGCGCTAAATCTAGCTAAATTACCACCGTATCTAGTACCTATAAAATCTGGAACTGTATAACAGCCAAATTTTCTTAAGTATGGTGCTAATAAAGATGCAACAAGCACGTAACCACCAGTCCAACCTACAAGTAGTGCCATATAACCGTAACCTTTAAAGTAAATACCACCCGCCATTGCAACGAATGAAGCACCAGACATCCAGTCTGCTGCAGTCGCCATTCCATTGAAGACTGTTGGTACTTGCCTACCAGCTACGTAATATGCATCTGCTTGGGCTGTTCTTGATAGCCAACCGATTAATGCATAGATGAATACAGTAAATGCAACAAAAGCGATACCGATCGCTTTAGCTGTCATACCCATCTGTTCAGCAATTGCCATAATGATTATGAAACCTATAAATCCTCCGGTATAGATCCCGTAAACTTTAGGCAAATTATCTATGAAATTACCTTTCATTATTCGTCCTCTCTTTCGCTAAAGCCGAACTCTTCATCGATTTTTTCCTGTCTATTCGCAAACCAGAAAATTAAGATTACGAAAGCACCAAGAGATCCTTGACATGTAAACCAATATGTCCACGGGTAACCGAAAGGTCCTGTGACCTCGTTCATTTCAGCTCCAAAGAGAAAGATGCCAATTGAGAAAACAAACCAGATTGCCAGTGTTATAAATAACAATCCCCTGGTTTTTTCCCAGTGTTTTTGTTGATTTGACATTTATACCTCTCTATTTAGTTATAACTGGTTGAAACCATAACCATTATGAGGGTTTTGAAAAGACCTAAAATTCACCATTTTAGGTACTTATTTACTTACTTTTTTAAGATATAACTGGCGAACTTACAAATTAACATGGGAAAATACAAATTAACTTGGAGAGACATAAAACTTGAGGATTTCAAAACATATTTATTTGCTATGTTTAAGGCGTTTATTCCCAAAAAAAAAATAAAAAATTTAGATGAACTAGAACAATTTATCCAAACAAAATCTGCCTGGGCCACTCAAGTTACTTTATATAATTATTTAAAAACTCGGATGGGAACAAGATACGTTCTTCATTTTGATAATGATGAATTTATGTCATCAGTAAATCTTGCAAAATGGAATATTTATTCAGTTGCATTACAAGATTTAACCTTTTTTACTTTTTCATATTTGAAAGTTAATTTCAATTATAATGACATTCATAAAGCAAACGAAATCTTTAATAAAATTTTAGATGACGAAATCTCTAATAAGATGCCATTAAATATTATTGATGAAGCTAGGAAAAGTTTTGATGAACGATTAGAGAAAATAAATTGGGATGGTTATTATCAAGACTTACCTTTTAATCCTAGTGCACTATCTTTATATAAATGGGCTCCGATTGCAGATGAATTAAAAACTTTAGATCGAAAGATTGTTTTAAATTCAATGATTTTAAAATGGGATGTTGTCAAACAAGAGTTTAAAGATTTAATTCAGTTTTAAATATTTTTTCTATTATCAACCAAACTATCAACTACACTAGGATCTGCCAGAGTAGTTGTATCCCCTAATTGACCATGCTCATTAGCAGCAATTTTTCTTAGAATTCTTCTCATTATTTTTCCTGATCTTGTTTTAGGAAGACCTGGAGTAAAATGAATTAGATCTGGAGTTGCTAAAGGTCCGATTTGTTTTCTAACCCAAAGTTTTAGATCTCTTTCAAGTTCTCCTGTTTCTGTTTCTCCTGCATTTAAGGTTACATAACAATATAAACCATTACCTTTAATGTCATGAGGATAACCAACTACTGCCGCCTCAGCTACTTTTGGATGAGCTACAAATGCACTTTCGATTTCAGCAGTTCCCAGGTTGTGCCCTGAAACAATAATTACATCATCTACTCTACCAGTGATCCAGTAATATCCATCTTTATCCCTTCGGCATCCATCACCTGTGAAATACTTTCCGTTAAATTGAGAAAAATATGTATCAATAAATCTTTGATGATCACCATAAACTGTTCTCATCTGTCCTGGCCATGATTGAGCTATACATAATCTTCCTTCACCAGCTCCTTTTATTTCTTTACCGTTTTTATCTACAAGCACCGGCTTAATTCCATAGAAAGGTTTTGTTGCAGATCCAGGCTTAAGAGGAATAGCACCTGTTTGAGGAGCAATCATTATACCTCCAGTTTCTGTTTGCCACCATGTATCTACAATTGGGCATTTAGAACTACCTACAGTTTTATAATACCACATCCAGGCCTCTGGATTTATTGGCTCTCCAACCGTTCCTAAAAGTTTAAGGGATTTTCTTGAGGTTTTTTTAACTGGTTTATCTCCCTCACGCATTAATGCTCTAATTGCAGTCGGTGCAGTATAAAAAGTATTTACCTTATATTTATCAACTATTTGCCACCATCTTGAAGTATCAGGATAATTTGGAATTCCTTCAAACATTATAGTTGTTGCACCGTTCGAAAGTGGCCCATAAATAATATAACTGTGCCCAGTTACCCAGCCAATATCAGCTGTACACCAATAAATATCTTTTGGTTTGTAATTGAAAATATATTGATGAGTCATTGATGCATAAACCATATAACCACCAGTAGTATGAAGAACTCCTTTAGGTTTACCTGTTGAACCCGATGTATATAAAATAAATAACGGATCCTCTGCATTCATTTCTTCAGGATCACAATGATTAGGAACGTCTTTTATTAGATCATGATACCAAACATCTCTATTTTGATCCCAGTTAATGTAGTTACCTGTTCGTTTTACAACTATACATTTCTTAACATTTGGGCAACTCATTAAAGCTTCATCGACTGTATATTTGAGTGGTATAGTTTTTCCACCTCGCACTCCTTCATCTGCAGTAATTATGTATTCAGATTCGCAATCATTCACTCTTCCCGAAATAGAATCTGCTGAAAAACCTCCAAAAATAATTGAATGTACTGCACCAATTCTTACACAGGCCAGCATTAAAATTGCTAACTCTGGTATCATCGTTAAATAAATTGTTACTCGATCTCCTTTTTTAATTCCTAATTTTTTTAAACCATTTGCAGCTTTAGAAACTTTTTGGTGAAGCTGTTTATAAGAAATTTTTTGACTATCTTTTGGATCGTCTCCTACCCAAATAATAGCAGTTTTATCTTTTTTATCTTTTAAATGTCTATCAATACAATTTGCGGAGGCATTTAAAGTTCCATCTTCAAACCATTTAATTTTTACTTCTTTTGTACTGTATTTTACATCTTTGATTTTTTTATATGGTTTTATCCAAGTAATTCTTTTTCCTTCTTTTCTCCAAAATTCATCATTACTCTTTATAGACTGAGAATATTTTTGTTGGTACTTACTTTTATTTGCTAAACTACTTTTAATCCATTCAGGTTTTGTTTTAATAACTACCTCTGGAGGTGTATTTCCGTTTTCTTTTTTTGCTTTAATTCTTTTTTTTACTTTTTTAGAGGATCTTTTTCTAACTTTAGATCTTCTCTTCACCTTTTTTGAGGTTTTTTTTCTAACTTTAGACTTTTTTTTTCTTACCTTGCTTTTCTTCTTCTTTTTTTTTGGCATAGGATAATTTTTTTTTTAAATTCTACTCATGTTATTTATAATTTTCCAGCTTTTATAATCAACAGGCATTACAGAAAGCCTGCTTTGCTTTATAAGAGCTAAATGGCTTAAATCCTTATTTTTTTTAATACTTTCTAGTGTTATAGGCTTTGAAAATTTAGACTTAAATTGAACAGTAACAGCAACAAACCTCCCTGTTTTGTCTGTTTTATCTATATAAGATTCTTTAATAACTTTTACTATTCCAACTATCTCTTTTCCAATATTTGAATGATAAAAAAAACATAGATCTCCTTTCCTCATACTTTTTAAATTCTTTGCAGCTTGGTAATTTCTGACACCATCCCAAGGTGCACCTTTAATTCCAGCTTTTTTTTGCTGATCAATTGACCAAACATCTGGTTCAGATTTTATCAACCAATATTTCATTACAATTTAACTCCGGCACCTTTAAGAAAAGCTGCGTCTTCATCTAAAGGCCATCTAGGTTTTGCTGGATAATCTAAATTATTAAATTGATTTATTTTAAATTTTTCCAAACCTACCATTGCAATCATTGCTGCATTATCTCCACAAAACTCTATAGGTGGAAAAATACTTTTATAATTATTTTCTTCACATAGATTAATTAACATAGACCTAATTTTTTTATTTGCCGCAACTCCTCCAGCAACAACGAAAATTTTTTCATTTAATTCATTTATTTTTTCAAATTCAGTAAAAGCAATCTTTGTTTTTTTATATAAAATTTCCTCAATTGTTTTTTGAAAAGATGCTGCAAGATCATATTTATCTTGTTCTGATTTAATTGTTTTGCTTATCTTCAACACGGCAGTTTTTAGACCTGCAAAAGAAAGATTGCATCCTCCTTTGCTGAAAATTGGTTTTGGTAAATCATATTTTTCTGGATCACCTTTTTTAGCTAAAATTTCTATTTGAGGTCCTCCTGGAAACTCTATTCCTAAAAGCTTTGCCGTTTTGTCAAAAGCTTCACCTAATGCATCATCAATAGTTGTTCCTAATCTTTTATATTTACCAAGATTCTGCACACTTAAATATTGTGAGTGCCCACCTGAAATTAAAAGAAGTAAGTATGGATAATTTAGATTTGTATTTAGTTTTGGACTTAAGGCATGTCCTTCTAAATGATTAACAGCAATAAAAGGTTTATTCATTGCTATTGCGAAAGCTTTACCAAAACTTAATCCAACTGATAGACAAACAATTAATCCAGGGCCAGCGGTTGAAGCAACTGCATCTATTTCTTCAATTTTTCTTCCACTTTCATTAATAGCTTTTTTTACGATCCAATCTATTTTTTCAATGTGCGAACGGGCTGCTAGCTCAGGAACCACTCCACCAAACTCCTTATGAACTTCTACTTGACTTGAAACAATGTTGGATAAAACTATTGGGAATCCTTCTTCATTTTCAGTTATTATAGAAGCTGCTGTTTCATCACAACTAGACTCTATTCCAAGAATTAAGGGTTTTTTGATCATTCAAATAGTTTTTAATAATTGTACAATCTTTATACAAGTAAGAAATAATTTTTATGAGAAAAAAAATAATAATTGGATCTAGAGGCAGTAAGCTTGCCTTACTTTATGCTCAACAAGCTAAAGATAAGATTATTGAAAATACCGACCTTGGTAATGAAGATATTTTAATTAAATCAATTATAACTAAAGGTGACGAAGTACAGGATATAAGATTATCTGAGCTTGGTGGCAAAGGATTGTTTTCTAGTAATATTGAAAAAGAACTTCAGTTAAAAAATATTGATATTGCAGTCCATGCACTGAAAGATATGCCTGCTAATGAAACAAAAGGATTAACAACAGACTCTTTCCTTGAAAGAAATGACCCTAGAGAAATTTTAATTACAAAGAACAAAAAAAAACTTAAAGACTTAGATCAAAAGTCAATTGTTGGTACCTCATCATACAGAAGAGAATTTCAAATAAAAAAAATTAGACAAGATTTGAACTGTAAACTAATTAGAGGAAATGTAGATACTAGAATTAGAAAATTGAATGAAGGGATGTATGATGCAATTATTTTGTCTTATGCTGGTATCAAATTTTTAAAATTTGAAAATGAAATCTCAGAAATTTTTTCAGCTGAAGAAATAATTCCTAGTGCAGGACAAGGCGTAATTGCTCTTCAGTGCAGGGAGAATGATGATGAGACAATTTCTATTTTAAACAAAATTAATCATGAGGAAACATATAAAAGAGCTCACCTTGAGAGAAATATTTTAAAAGTTTTAGATGGAGATTGTGAAACAGCAATTGGTGCTCATTCAGTGGTTGATGGAGATAAGATTATAGTGGAGGCTGAACTCTTTTCTTTAGATGGTAAAAAAAGGTTTTATGAAAAAAAAGTTGGTAATTTGAATGAGTTTAAAGAAATTGGTAAAGAGATTGGAATACTTTTAAAAACAAAATCAAATAATTCATATAAAAGATAATATGCATATTTTGTTAACTAGACCATTGGAGGATTGTTCTGAAATGATATTAAAATTTCAATCATCAGGACATCAAGTTTCCCATCTTCCATTAATAAGAATTGAAAAGGTTAATTATGAAGAAATTAACTTTTCTGAATATGGTGGAATTGTTTTTACTAGTGCAAATGCAGTAAAATTTTTAAACACAGTCAAATTAGATAAAAATATTAAATGCTTTTGTGTTGGAAACGCTACAGAAAACAAAGCAAGAAGTTTTGGTTTTCAAAATACAATTGCGGCTGAAGGAAATGTTACAAACTTAAAGGAGTTAATTATACAAAGTTACGAGTCCAAAAATAAAGAATTACTTTACGTTAGTGGTGAAACAATATCGGTTGATTTAGATCAACAGTTATTAAGCGAAGGTTTTAAGGTAAAAAGAATTATTAATTACAGAGTAGATCATAATCAAAAATTTGATGAGAAATTTGTTAATGAATTAAAATTAAATATGCCCGATATGGTCTATGTTTACTCTCAAAATAGTGCATCAAGTTTCTTAAATTTCATTAAGATTTACCAAACCGAAAATTTATGGATGAATACAAATTTGATGTGTATAGGCGAAAAAACCTCGTCAATATTGAACGAAATTAAATGGAAAAAAATTTTTCTTTTTAACCCTGGAGAAGAAGAGTTTTTGTTATATAAAATTTAAAAATGGAATTAATTAATAATTTTTCTGAGATATTTTTATCAGTATGGAATAAAGGAATTCTTGGTGTTGATATTTTTCAAATATTAATTGGTATTGGAATATTTTTACTATTCTTAATTTTTAGAGGTCTAATAAGTAAATTAGTTATTAAAAAATTAGAAATTATCTCAAAAAGAACAACGAATAAATTAGATGATACATTTGTTCAATCACTCGTAGGCCCAGCAAGATTTTTACCTATCGTATTAGGATTTTTTATTGCAAGCTACTACATGACTTTCTCACTAGAAGGAAGAGAAGTAGTAGATACAATAAATAGAACATTGATTACTATTTTAATTTTTTGGATAATCCACCAAATTATTGAACCTATCTCATATATACTTAGTGGCTTAGATAAATTATTAACAAGAGAACTTATTGGATGGATAATTAAGTCATTAAAGATTTTAATTTTTATTTTAGGTTTAGCTGCAGTTTTAGAATTATGGGGAATTAAAATAGGACCAATTATTGCAGGTCTTGGACTGTTTGGTGTTGCTGTTGCGTTAGGAGCACAAGATTTATTTAAAAATTTAATATCAGGAATTTTAGTTCTGGTTGAAAAGAGATTTAAAATTGGAGACTGGATAGCTGTTGAGGGCATTATTGAAGGTGTAGTTGAAAAGATTGGATTTAGATCAACTACGATTAGAAAGTTTGATAAATCTCTTGCTATCATTCCAAATTTTCAGTTTGCAGAAAATGCAGTTGTAAATGTGAGTGAAACTTCAAACTGGTTAATCAGTTGGATAATTACACTTCAATATGACACTACAGTAGATCAGTTAAAAAAAATTAGAGATGAAATTGAAAGTCATATTAATTCAAGCGAGGACTACAATACCTCAATCGGTGTTGCTGTAAGAGTTGATAAATTTTCTGATAGTTCAATAGATATGTACGTAAGATGTTTTACAAAAACAGGAAGTTGGAATAATTGGCTTGATGTAAAAGAAAGATTGGCAATTGCGATTAAGGAAATTGTAGAAAAGAATGGTGCTTCATTTGCTTTCCCAAGTCAGTCGATTTATGTTGAGAAAAAATAATGCAATCTTTATTAATTTTATTCGATAATTTAATTAGTTTTTTTATTTGGATACTCATAATAAACGTAGTCCTAAGTTGGTTAATAGGATTTAAGATATTAAATGCTCAAAATAAGCTTGTTTATTTGGTATATGAATTTTCCTATAAAATTACAGCACCTCCGCTAAATATTATCAGAAGATATTTACCAAATTTCGGATCAATAGATATTTCTCCTGTATTGTTAATTTTTTTGCTTTATTTCATAAGAAACTTAATGTTTGAATATTTTAGTTAATCTTAATATTGCATTGAAAATTTTATTTTAAATGTGTAGTAACCTTTAACTTAATAATTATTTTAAATTATGATTTTAATTGATGGAAAAAAAGCAGCTGCAGAATTAAGAGCAGAATTAAAGCAAGAAGTTATAGAGTTAAAAGCAAAACATAATAAAGTACCAGGTCTAACTGTTATACTTATTGGTGATTTAACACCTAGTCAGATTTATGTGAGAAATAAAGAGAAATCGGCAAATGAGGTTGGATTAAATTCTGAAGTTATTAAGTATCCAGATTCAGTTGAAGAAAAGAATGTGTTAGAAAAAATCAAAGAATTAAATAGTGACGAAACTGTTTCAGGAATTTTAGTTCAACTTCCTTTACCTAAACATATAGATAAACAAAAAGTTATAGAGGCAATTGATCCTTCAAAGGATGTAGATGGATTTCATCCAATGAATGTAGGAAATCTTTCATCTGGTTATGAAAGCTCTGTTCCTTGTACGCCACTTGGTTGCTATTTGTTAATTAAAAAATTTGAACCTAATCTTAATGGAAAGAAAGCGGTAGTTGTGGGCAGATCAAATTTGAATGGAAAACCTATGACTCAACTTCTTTTAAAAGAAAATTGTACTGTCACAATTACACATTCTAAAACTAAAGATTTAAAAGCTGAGTGTTTAGAGGCGGATATAATTGTAGCAGCTGTAGGTATACCTGAACTTGTTCGAGGAGATTGGGTTAAGAAAGATGCTATTGTTATAGATGTTGGCATAAATAAAACTGATAAAGGTATCGTCGGTGATGTGCATTTTGATGAAGTTTCAAAAAATGCAAAAGCACTTACACCAGTTCCAGGAGGTGTAGGTCCAATGACCATTGCTTGTTTGCTTAAAAATACGATAGACTGTTTCAAAAGATCGCAAATTTAATAATTAAACCATAAGCTGTAATCTGTTAATTTATTAAATGAAAAAACCTAAGCGACCATACAGATTTGGTATAATTTTTTTACTTCTTACTGTTCCACCAATTGGAGCAACACAGCTAGGTTGGTATTTGCATGACAAGCAAACTGGTTTTGACTATGGTATGATTGTAGGTACAGTTTCAGTAATTTATGCTGCATATTTGATGTATGAAAAAAACTGGCGTGAAGAAGATGAAGATTAAATTATGGAAAAAATAATTTTTTTTGGATTGGTTATTCCTATTATGGCTTATGTTTTATACTTAGGTGGAATGGCAATTATGAATGGATTTAAATCTAAGGAAGCTAATAGAGTTGAAAAAGAGGAAGCTGAAGCTGAAAGTAGGGAGACAACCGAGTCTTCTGACGAACACAGCGGCAATTTAAGTGATGAACTTACTAAATTGAATGATTTAAAAGAAAAAGGAATTATTTCTCAAGAGGAATTTGAAAAGGCCAAAAACAAACTATTAAATAATTAAATAGTTTAATCATGTTCAAGGGTTTTAAAAAAAAATTTATTAAAGTAAACAAGGGTAAAATATTTTGTAGATTTAAAGGTAACGGTCCTCCATTATTGCTACTTCACGGATATCCACAATCACATGTAATGTGGCACAAGACTGCACCTGAACTTAGTAAAAATTTCACAGTAATAGTCGCTGATCTCAGGGGGTACGGGGACAGTTTAGTTTTGCCAGGTGGAACCAATCATAAAAATTATTCTAAAAGAGAAATGGCGAAAGATATGGTTCAGTTAATGAGTAAATTAAATTTTAAAAAATTTTTTGTTGCTGGACATGATCGAGGTGGAAGAGTTGCTCATCGTATGGCTAGGGATCATAGAGGAAAAATTTTAGCTATAAGTGTATTAGATATTTGTCCAACTCTTGATATGTACGAACATACAGATATGAAATTTGCAAAAGGATATTTTCACTGGTTTTATTTAATACAGCCCGCACCTTTACCGGAGAAAATGATAATGGCAGATCCTAAAAGATGGTTACATAGTCGGTTTAATAGGTCATCTAAACGTGCGATTGGAAGAGTTGAAAATGAATATTTTAGAGCCTTTAAACAAAATAAAAGAATTCATGCAACATGTGAGGATTATAGAGCTGCGGCGACTGTAGACTTAGAGCACGATAAAAAAGATAGAAATAAAAAATTAAATATTCCTATCCAAGTTTTGTGGGGAAAAAAAGGAGTAGTTGGAAAGCAATTTAATTCGATTAAAATTTGGCAAAAATATACAAATAAAAAAATCTATGGTGCAGAAATTAATTCAGATCATTTCATTCCAGAGGAAAGTCCTAAACAAACTATAAATCACCTAAAAAAATTTTTTCTAAAAAATGTTAAAAATAATTCCAAATAAAAAAAATATTGGAGCAGAAATAATTATAAATTTAAAAGATATTTCAAATAAAGATATTTTAAAAATCAAAAAAGCACTGAATAAATATGGAATGTTATATTTTAAGGAACAAAAATTAACTTCTAAACTTTTCATTAAGTTTGCTAAATATTTTGGAAATTTAGCCAACTATCCAAGACTAAAAGGTTTAAATAAAAAATTTCCTCAAATTACAGTAGTGCAAAGAAAATCAACAGATAAAGGCCCAAGTTTTGGTGAACAATTTCATACAGACTCCATTTATACAAAAAAGCCACCAAGATTTACAATGTTGCTTTCAAAACTTGTACCAAAAAAAGGAAAGGCCAATACAGAATTTTGTTCTCAATATCTTGCTTATAAAGAATTACCAAATTCAATAAAAAGAAAATTTAAAAATATTAAAGCTAAATATTCTTCTGAGGGTCCAATTTCGGTTACAACAAAAGAAAGAGTAAAAGAAAAAGGAAAAAATATTAAAGAACTTAGATCTTCACATAAAATAATTAGAAAAATAAGTACAAATTATTCGATTTATTGTAGCCCAGGACATTTTGTTGGTTTTAGTTCAAAGATAAAAAATCAAGAAAAGTTAAAAAAATTTTTATTTAATCATCAAATTAAGAAGAAATTTCAGTTTTCATTGCCTTGGAAAAAAAATCAATTGGCTATATGGGATAACAGATCTATGCTTCATCAGGCAACACCCTTCAAGGGAAATAGAATTATGCATAGAATAACAATTAAATAATTTATGTTCACAATTTTTTTAGGACTAACTCCATTTATATTTATTACTTTTTTAGGGTTTGTATTTGGTAAGTTAAAAGTTTTAGACCTTAGTCATGCTAAAATTTTAAATCTTTTCTTGTTCTATATTGCAGTTCCGGCATTGATTATTAAGCTAATAGCACAAAATGAAATTGGACAAGTAGATTTCAAACAAATTTTCTCTTATTTAATTATGCAATCGATATGTGGAATCATCGCTTACTTAATTACTTCAAAATATTTTAAAAGATCTATACCAGAGTCTATAATTTGGGCTTTAACAGTTGCATTATCAAACCATGTGACTTTGCTCTTACCAATAACAGAAATTTATTTTCAACAAAATGTAATTACACAAGTTGCAAGTATAATATTAATGGATGGGATAATTTTATTATCTGTAATTGCTTTTTTTCTAGAATTATCCACAAAAAAAAATGTTAATTTATTTAATTTTATTAAAAATTTATTTTTAAACCCATTTATTCTTTCAATAATTATAGGTTTATTATTTTTATTATTAAATTTTAATATTGATCAAACACCGATCGAGTATACTTTGTCTAAACTTGCAGCATGTGTTTCACCAGTTGGATTGTTTGCAATCGGTATAATTCTCTCATTTTATACCAAAAATGTAATTAATAAATTATCTGTTTCTATTTCAGTTTTGAAATTAGTCATTTCTCCAATAATTTTATTGTTAATTGGATTAGTGATTTTTAATGCAGGATTGCCAGCTGAAATACCAGGTGCTTTCTTTGTGAGTGTTGCGCCTTGCGGAGTTACTTCTATAGTTTTATGTGCTGCGTATAATGTAAGTCCCGAAAATATAATTAAAGCAATTTTTGTTTCTACTATTGTTTCTATAGGGACTATATTTTTTGCAATAAAGTATTTAACTTTATAAAATTTTAATTTTTTCTTTCCATTAACCACAAGCTGTTTCCTGCAAGAAAATAAATTTTTCCATTAATTGGATGTACTTGAATATCTCTAATTCTTCCAATTTTGTCTTGGAAAATAATAGTTTCCTTTACGTTTGATAAATTCAGAAAATTTAATTTTCTCAATGATTTATCTTTCAGCGAAGTAATAAGTGCTTGCCCATTCCACTCATTAAACTCTTTTCCTTTATAAATTGTTATTGCACTTGCAGCTATAGATGGCACCCAGTATTGGATTGCTTTGGTAAAACCTGGTTTCCATTTTGGTCCAATCTTTGACCCTGAATAATTTGTTCCCCCCCAACCTAAAATTTTCCAACCATAATTTTCTCCCTTTTTTATTTCACCAAACCAATCACCACCTTTTGCACCATGGTTGCTTGCATAAATTTTTCCATCAAAAGAGGAATAGGTTAGACCTTGAGGGTTACGAACACCAATTTGATAAATTTCTGGTAACCAATCTGATTTACCTTCAAATTTAGGGTTATCTTTTGGAATACTTCCATCTAAATGAATTCTAATAATACTTCCAGGATGGCTTGTCGGATCTTGAGCAATCATACCACCACCTCTTTCACCAGCAGATGCAAAAAGATAATTGTCTTTTATAGCCAGTCTTGAACCGAAATGATAACCAGATTCTATTGGTGGTTCAGCTTGAAATATATTTTTAAAATCTAATTTTTTTTTATTCAATTCAGCTTTTGCAATCGACGTACTTGTTTTCCAATCCCCTCGATTTTCTGAATAAGAAATCCATAAGTAATTATTTTGATAAATAATATCTAATAAACCTCCTTGTCCGTGTACAAAATAATTTAAGTTATGTTCAACTTCATAAACTTCTTTAGAAACAATATTCACTATTTTTATTTTTCCAGTTTTTTCAGTAATAATAAGCTCATCATCATTTATAAAAGATGATCCCCATGGGTCACTTAAATCTGCCAATTTTTTAAAAGTGAAATTTTCAGAAAAACTTTTTGATGAAAATAATAAAAAGAAAAATATTGATAGAAAATATTTGATCACTTTATGAAAGTTTAGACCTACCACCATCGACAGCAATTATTTGGCCAGTAACCCAAGAACTATCTTCTGTTAGTAAGAATTTAGCAAGAGCAGCAGAGTCTTTACCTTCTCCTAATCTTTTAAGAGGATGTGCTTTTGCAATACCTTCAGCTATAGCAGTATTTTTTAACATTGGTTCTGCTATTTTAGATTTTGTTAAACTTGGTGCTACACAATTTACTCTTATGTTTGGAGCAAATTCTGCTGCAAGAGAAACCGTCAAACCTTCAACAGCTGCTTTTGCTGAAGCTATAATTGCATGATTTGTAAAACCTCTTTGAGCAGCAACAGTTGAAAATAATACTATTGAACCTTTATTTTTTTTTAAACTTTCCTGAAATCCTTTAATAGCTTCTACAGCAGAATAAAGATTAAGTTTCATACATTTTTGAAAGTCTTGTTCATTTACCATTCTTAATGGTTTTAAATCAATTGAACCGACACAATAAGCAAGGCCTTTAATTTCAGAAATATCTGATTTAACTTTTTCTATAAACCCATCCTCTAAAACATCTGCAACGGTATGTGAGCATCCAAGTTTTTCAGAGACAGAACTAAGTTCACTTTCATTTCTTGCAACTAAATGAATATCGTTTCCAGAGTTTTTTAATTGTTCTGCTAAACTTGACCCAATAGAACCTGTCGCACCAAAAATTACATATTTTTCTGACATAAAAAATTTTATTAGTTATATTTAACTATGAAGTTATTTTTTATACTTGGTAATCAATTATTTCCAACAAAATACCTAGACCGCTTCAAAAAAGACCACCTATTTTTTATGGCTGAAGATAAGGGTTTATGCACTTATGAAAAGCATCATAAACAAAAAATTTTATTATTTTTATCTTCCATGCGTTCTTATGCAGACGGATTAAGAAAAAACAAATTTAAATTAGACTACTTTAAAATCGAAGATAAAGAATTTAATGATGATTATTTAAAAAAATTAAAAAAAATAATTACACAAAAAAAAGTAAAAGAAATCTCAAGTTTTGAAGTAGAGGATAAATTTTTCGAAAAAAAAATCTCACAATTTTTAAAAAAAGAAAAAATAAACTGGAATATTATTCAAACTCCCATGTTTTTAAATTCAAGAGATGAATTTAAAAATTATTTATCAAAATCAAAAAAACCTTTTATGGCAACTTTTTACAAGGATGTTAGAAAAAAATCTGGAATATTGATGGGTTCAGATGGAAATCCAATCGGGGGTAAATGGAGCTTTGATGAAGATAACAGAAATAAATTACCTAAAAATATTTCAATTCCTAAATTTCCAAAAATAAATGAAACCAGTCACACAAAAAAATTAAAGCCGATTATTGAAAAAGAATTTAAAAAACATCCAGGTAGTACAGAGAATTTTTGGTTTGCCACTGAATATGAAGATGTAGTTAAACTTTTAAATTTTTTTATAAAAGAAAAATCTAATCTTTTTGGTGATTATGAGGATGCAGTTGATCAAAAAGATAATATTTTGTTCCATAGTGCATTAAGTCCTTATATAAATTTAGGTTTAATTACTCCTGAATTTGTTATCCAAAAAGTTTTAGACTTTCATAAGAAAAATAAAATAAGAATGAATTCTTTAGAGGGTTACATCCGCCAGGTGATTGGTTGGCGAGAATTTATGCGTGGAATTTATCAGTCATATTCACAAGAAATGGAAACTGGAAATTTTTTTAAACAAAATAGAAAAATGAAAAGTTCTTGGTATGATGGTACCACTGGTCTTCCACCTCTAGATTATGCAATTAAAAATGTGGTTAACCATGGTTGGTCACATCATATTGAAAGGTTAATGATCTTATCAAACATAATGAACCTTTGTGAGTTAAAGCCAACAATTGTTTATAAGTGGTTCATGGAGATGTTTGTAGACTCATCAGATTGGGTAATGGTTCCAAATGTATATGGGATGGGATTATTTAGTGATGGAGGAATTTTTGCAACCAAACCTTATATTTGTGGATCTGCATATTTTATGAAAATGATGGACTTTAAGAAAGGTGATTGGTGTAACACCATGGATGGTTTGTACTGGAGGTTTATCGATCGAAATAGAAAATTTTTTTTAAAAAATCCTCGTTTGTCGATGATGGTGAGGATATTTGATAAAATGAAATCTGAAAGAAAAAAATTAATTTTATCAGAAGCTGATAAATTCATTAAACAAAATACAATTTGATGAAAAAGGAAAATTTACCCACTAAAATATGTCCTGTCTGTAAAAGATCTTTTACATGGCGAAAAAAATGGAAGTTGAATTGGGAGAGAGTAAAATATTGTTCCAAGAAGTGTTCTAGGCTAAGCTAATTTTAGTGAATATAATAGTATTACAACATATCAAAATAGAAGACCCAGGTTACATTAAAGATTTAATGTTGGCTGATGGATTTAAACTTACCACTATTGAATTAGATGAAGGTGAAAAAATACCAGATGATTTAGGTAAATTTGATGGAATGTTTTGCATGGGAGGACCAATGGATACCTATATGGAACAAGAATATCCTTGGTTAATAGAGGAGAAGAAAAAAATTAAAGAATTTGTTTTAGATCTAAAAAAACCTTATTTAGGTTTTTGTTTAGGTTGTCAGCTTTTAGGAGAAGTAGTGGGCGGAAAAGTAGTTAAATCTAAATCAGCGGAAATTGGTATTATGGATATAAATTTCTCTAATGAAAAAAATTTAGATAAATTATTTTCTAAATTTCCTGACAAAATTAAAAGTTTACAATGGCATTCTTATGAGGTTCAGGGTATTGAAAATAATAAAGATGTAACTTTATTAGCCTCTTCCCCAATCACAAAGTATCAAATTTTTAAATATCAAAATCATGCTTATGGAATTCAATTTCATATAGAAATAAAAAATACTACGGTTAATGAATGGGGGTGTGTTCCGGAGTATAAAAAAGCTTTGGAAGATCAGCTTGGTAATAGCGCATTAGAAAAGTTCGATCAATCTGCAAAAGATAACATGAAAGATATGAATAACTACTCTACAATCCTTTATAATAATTTTAAAAAACTTTTATGAATAATAAAATTTTTGAATGGGCAGGAGTTATAACTGCAATATTGTATTCTTTGTTTGTCGCTTTAAATATAGGCATAGAATTTTTTGGTTTTTGTCTACTGTTATTGTCAGCCATTTTAATTGGAATTTGGGCCTATAGAGGTGGTCATAAAGGAATTTTATTTTTGCAATTTTTTTATGCAACTGCTGGAATTATTGGGATGGTTCGTTGGTTTTAATTAAAGCTTGAAACTATTTTGGGAATATATTTTTTAAAATTAAAAAAGCCTTTATTACAGTATTGCCAAGCCAATTGATCAAGATTTCTATATAAAAAATCTATCTTTAAATTATTAGAATTTAAAAAATCTAAATTTTCACCTACTGTTGGATACAAACCATAATAATTTTCAATATTTGTTAATTCACTTATATCTATAATTTGACAATCAATAGATTGATTTTTTAATCTTTGTTCTTGGTCTTCTATTAAATGAGATTTAAATTTCACTAATTTTTCACTGAGTTTTATTGTTCTATTTTCATTTTTATTAGAAACTAAGTAAATTTTTTTAAAGTCGTTTTCCTTAAAGTCAGTGATTTCAAACGAGAGATTATTTTCAAAAATTAAAAGATTCTTTTTCTCAATATTTTGTGGGTTATTGAAATCCTGTTTAATTATTTGATAAGATTTTTCAGGTAATTTTGGAGGAGCATTTTCATTTAATTTTATATTTTGAAATCTATTGTTAGTGAATTTTTTAATATTCCATTCACTTGCAAGGTAGTGTTTGCCCTGAGTTTGAACTCCAGCCACCCATCGCCATCCAAGAGTATTTGATGCTGCATCTCCATCAAAAAGATGTTGCATAAAAAATTCTGCACCCAATTGCCAAGGTAATTCTAGAGTAAAAATCCAAATACTAGCAAACCACATTCTAGTGTGATTATGCAAATAATTGTTTTCTTTAAGCTCTTTCACCCACTCATTAAAGCAATCTATGTTTGTTTTTCCCTCAATTGCGTTAAGATAATTTTGATTATTTTGAAATTCATTTCTAATTTGATTTAATTCAATAAGGTAATCTGCCCAAACATTCGGTCTTAGTTCTAACCAACCCTTCCAATAAGTTCGCCATAGAACTTCTTGAATAAACTTTTCATTTTTTGAAAAAGAAAATTTACTCAGCGCTTTCTGAATGACTTCTTTTTCATTAATCATTCCATGAGTTATGTATGGTGATAAGCAAGATATGTTAGATCTTTTTTCAGGCCCAAAATCAAAATTTCTTAATTTTGAATACTCTCCAAGATTATTCTCAACAAAATTATTTAATTGATTTAAGGCCTTAGCCCTTGAAGCTTCAAATATCATTTAAAATTATTTTGATTTTTTTTTCTTAAGACCCAATTTGTCACTATGTCTTAATCTTAAAACAACAATTGCTCCAGCTATTAACAAAATAGCTACTGCTTCATAAACAAGTGCAGTAGGATCCATTTCTTTACCTTGTAGAATAATAAATCGTGCAAGGGCGGTAATTGCAATAAGAAGTGGTAGGGTAATACTAATAGATTGTTGGTTCCAAAAAACCCTAACCATTGCTAGTACCTCCAAATAAAGAAACATTAAAAGCAAATCTGCTAATGTAACAGATTGATTTAAGAACATGTTTTTCATTTCAATCCCAACAGCAATAACAGTGCTGATTAAGATAATAACCATTAATGCTAACTGTAAGTTTTTTGCTATCTTATCCATTATTTATCTTTACTAAAAGGTAACCATTTTTCAATTGCAGATTTTAAGGGACCATCATAAGGGATTGAATAAGAGTTCGGGTTTGGACTTGTCAAAACCTCAATTCCTTTTGAAAATACGAATATAAATACTATTACAAAAACTATGACCATGATTTTAAAAGGATCAAAATTTTTTGTTTGAAAAACACTTGCAGACTTCTCTTCTGCTCTATGGAATTGTTTAAAAGTCATGTAGACGGCAAAAATTAAACCTATATGAGCTAAAAAAAGCCCAGCCCATCCAAATGCGAAAGTTGTGTAAGAAAAAACATATAAACTAAAAACAGTAGTCCAAATAAAACTTAAAACTAAAAGAATTTGTAATCTAACTGTCTTAGGAAGTGCGCGTAGATCATTCTTACTATCATCAAATAAAATATTTGCAGCATCTCTCATCCAATTTTTTATTGATTCCATAGTCTAAGGATATAATTTTTAGTGATTTAAACAAATGTCAATTTGTCCTAAAGCAATCTAGGTACGAAGCTTTTTCTTATGAAAATTGATAAATCTCTCAACGTTAGATTTATTAAATGATTTATTTTCTTCAAAAGATACCTTCTTCATTGAATATGCGCTGCTATTGGTAACTCTTGATTGAATTGTAATATTCCCTTTATACAATTTAAGTTTTACTGAGCCATTAACATTGTTTCTTTTTAGATCAATAATTTTTTGAAGTTTAAATCTTTCCTTTGAATACCAATAACCATTATAAATTAACTCAGCATATTTAGACATTACCTGATCTTTTTTGTGCATAGTTTCTTTATCTAAGGTAACAGACTCAATTGCTCTATGAGCATTCATTAAAAGAGTTCCACCAGGTGTTTCATATACTCCTCTAGATTTTATACCTAAAAATCTATTCTCTACTAAGTCAACTCTTCCAATTCCATTTTTTCCTGCTAGGCCATTTAGCTTTGTTAATAATTTTGCTGGTGATAATTTTTTTCCATTAATCCCAAAAGGATCACCATTTTTAAAATTGATAGTAACAAACGATGGTTTGTTAGGTGCCTTTTCTGCAGAAACTGTTCGCTGAAAAATAAATTCTGGTGCAGAATTTTTTGGATTTTCTAAAACCTTACCTTCAGTTGATGTATGAAATAAATTGTCATCTACTGAAAAAGGAGGCGCACCTTTTTTATCTTTAGGTATAGCTATGCCGTGTTTTTTTGCATAATTGATTAAGTCTGTTCTAGATTTTAGTTTCCAAATTCTCCACGGAGCTATGATTTTAATTTTAGGCCCAAAATAATGATAGCATAATTCAAATCTAACTTGGTCATTGCCTTTACCAGTTGCTCCATGCGAAACTGCATAGGCCTTAAATTTTTTAGCTACTCTTATTTGATCTTTTGCAATAAGAGGCCTTGCTATCGATGTCCCTAATAAATAAACACCCTCATAGATCGCATGTCCTCTGATCATGGGATAAATATAATCCTTAACAAAAATATCTTTTAAATCTTTAATAATTATATTTTTAACACCAAATTTTTTTGCATTAGTTATAATTTTTTTTCTATCAATTTCTTGCCCTACATCTGCTGTATAACAAATCACATCTGCATCATAATTTTCTTGGAGCCATTTTAAAATTATAGAGGTATCGAGTCCTCCAGAATAAGCTAGAACAATTTTCTTTTTTGATTTCATCGAATTAACTACAAGCTTTTCTTGAAGCGTTATAAGCTTTAGTAAATCCTAGTAATGAGTAATGATCAATTGTTTGAGAACCTTGTTGGTTGTATCCAGTAATCATAATTCTAGATCCTTTTCTCATTTGTTTGATCATTTTTAGTTCAATCTTATTATCAGCAATCCATGCAAAACCTTGTTCTTTCATATCAAATATAAATTTGTTTTTTCCTGAAGCAGCTATTACAGAATTATTTTTGTTGAATTCATAACCTGGTGTAACACTTACTTCATTTTTTATGTTGTCGTTTGGTCTGAATGCTACAAATAGTTTTGCATCCCTTTTATTTGTTTTTGGAGCTTGCAAAATAGGTAAAGATTGCGCAAAGCATACTTTACCGTCAGCGTCCATAACGACCATTGCCTCCCAATCTTTATACTTACCAATTTTTTTAATTTCTTGGGCTGAAAGTTGGGTAATACCACTTATAAAAAATATTCCTAAAAATATTGTAATTTTTTTAATTATGGACATGGGTTTGGATAAATTGTTTGCACTTGGTTAATTTCTTTAATGACATCATTAGATAACTTTACATTTACACTTTCTATATTTGTTTTCAACTGCTCCATTGTAGTTGCTCCAATTATTACACTAGTCATAAAGTCTTGGATTTCACAAAACTTTATAGACATTTGACTCATATCTAGGTCAAATTTTTCACTTATTTTATAATAATGCTCAACTGCATCCTCTGTATTTGGCTTTCTATACCTTGTCCAGAAATCGAAATCTCTCTCCATTCTTGATCCTTTAGGAAAATTTTTGTTTCTATATTTTCCACTTAAATATCCACTAGCAAGTGGAGAGTAAGCTAAGCAGCCAATATTTTCTCTTATAGAAACTTCAGCTAATCCAACTTCGTAAGATCTGTTTAATAAGCTATAAGGATTTTGAATTGACATCATCCTTGGTAATTTTTTGTCTTTAGATAGTTGAAGATAATTTAAAACTCCCCACGGGGTTTCATTTGATAAACCAACATATCTTATTTTTCCCTGATCCATATATTTATTTAATTCTTCAAGAACATCTTCAAATTTATTCCATTCGTTTTCTTTATGAACATAACCAAGTCTTCCAAAATTATTTACATTTCTTTCTGGCCAATGAAGTTGATATAAATCTATATAATCAGTTTTAAGTCTTTTGAGACTGTCATTTAAAGCAGCTTCTAAATTTGGACCTGTAAAACTATTTTCTCCACTTCTTAAATAATCTCTAGCTGGGCCAGCAACTTTTGTTGCAAGAATGACTTTGTCTCTTTTTTTTGTTTTTTCAAACCAGTTCCCAATAATTTCTTCTGTATCACCGTAGGTTTCTTTTTTAGGAGGTACCGCATATAATTCGGCAGTGTCCCAAAAGTTTACTCCTTGATCTAAAGCAAAATCCATTTGTTCAAATGCTTCAAGCTCAGTATTTTGCTCTCCCCACGTCATAGTGCCGAGACAAATTGTACTTACTTTTATATCGGTATTACCTAAATTTTTGTAATTCATTAGAAATATTAAGTTAAAATTTTGTTAATCTTTTAAGGTATCTTGAATAATTAGTAAAAGAATATATATATTACTCATTATGGAATTTGATAAAAATGGAATACTAAATAGAGCTAAAGCAGCACAACAAACAGCTGCTGTAATGGATGAAGGTTTAAGAGCTTACATGCTAAAAGTTTATAATTATATGGCAACAGGTATATTGCTAACTGGAATAGTAGCGCTCTTAACATTTAAAATGTCTGTTGTTACTAACGAGGCAGGTTCAATCGTTGGTCTAACGCAGATGGGGAATGCAATTTATTTATCAGGTCTTAAATGGGTTGTAATGTTAGCTCCTCTAGGTATCGTTTTTTACATGAGTTTTGGAATTAATAAGATGAGTGCATCAAAAGCACAAACTACGTTTTGGGTTTTTGCAGCTTTGATGGGTCTATCTTTATCTTCAATATTATTAGTTTACACTGGAATGAGTGTAACTAGAGTTTTCTTCATTACGTCTGCAACATTTGGAGCGATGAGTATCTATGGATACACAACTAAAAGAGATCTTACAAAATTTGGATCTTTTTTAATGATGGGCCTAATTGGAATAATTATAGCTTCAATTGTTAATATCTTTATGAAATCTTCTATGATGTATTTTGTGATTTCAATTCTAGGTGTTTTAATTTTTGTTGGTTTAACAGCTTATGACACTCAAAAAATCAAAAATATGTATGTTGCTTCGGACTCCGGTGAGTTAATGGGCAAGAAAGCTGTAATGGGTGCACTGACTTTGTATTTAGATTTCATCAATCTATTTATAATGTTGTTAAGAATATTTGGTCAAAGAAGATAAATTTATTTTTGAAGTTTTTTCCAGTTGGTATTCTTTAATAAAATTCTAAGATCATAAGAATTTTTTAGTATTTTACCACTTGTATCAGTAATTAAATATTTAAGATTTTTATTTTTTGGCTTAAAATTTTTACAAATTTTATAAAGGGCATTTTCAGTAGCATTTCTAAAAACGCTAAACCCCACTTGTTTACTTGAAATATTTAAGCCGTAATCTTTCCAAGAACCTTCAGAAACCATCTTAGCATATAAGTCTAATATTATTTTTAGCTCATCTTTTTCAAAAAAATGTTTTTCTTCTATTTTATTATAAGGATTATTTACTACTAATTTTAAATTACTACGCATCAATCTTATATTTATTAATTAATGGTATTTGAAAACCTGTGAATACTATTGTTATTGGAAGCATTCCCCACACTTTAAAATTTACCCAAAATTCTTCTGTTTGAGTTCTCCAAATAAATTCATTTAGTAAAGCAAGACCAAAGAAAAAATACATCCAACGTTTATTAAGAATTTCCCATCCAGCATCAGTTAGTGGAATAGATTTACCCATAATTTTTTTAAGAATAGGTTCATTTGTAAAATATTTCCCAAAAAATAATGCAAGAGCAAATATAATATTTATGATAGTTGGTTTAACATAAATAAATATAGGATCATTAAAGTAAATAGTTAATCCACCAAAAAAAGTAATTAAAATTCCACTTACCAAAGGCATTGGAGGAATTTTTTTTTCAAAAAACCAAACAACTGCTAATGCAACTAAAGTTGCAACTATCAGTGGAGGTATTGCTATTGATAAATTTTTACCACTATTGTAATAATAGAAAAAAAATATTGCTAAAGGACCGAAATCAGTAACAAATTTTAAAAAAGATTTATTCACCAAAAAGATATTAACATATTTGCCACATCACAAAACATTTATATTTTTACCATTGATTTTTATTTCTAAATACCCATACTAAGATCAATGCCAGTTCAAAAAGCTAAATTTTCAATTGGAGACATAGTAAAGCATAAACACTTTGAATTTAGAGGTGTGATTTATGATGTTGATTTTGAATTTAATAATTCTGAGGAATGGTATCAATCTATTCCAAAAAATGTGAGACCAAGAAAAGATCAACCATTTTATCACCTATTAGCAGAAAATGATGAGATAACTTACGAAGCTTATGTTTCTGAGCAAAACTTGTTAATGGACGACTCTGATGAACCAATAAAACACCCTTTAATTGAAGAGATTTTTTCTGGAAAAAAAGGATCTAGTTATTTCAAGCTTTCTAATTAAGGCAACCATCATTCAACCACATTTAGCTCAAATGTAGGCCATACAAATTAGCTATATTTTTAGTATCTTCTGGTCAAGAGTGTTAAACGTTAATTTCAATCTTATTATCTCCCCTCTACATTCTTGATCAGAAAACTATTTCATAATAGAAATCACCAAAAAAAATTCTAAAGTAAAATATGTTTAAACTTTTTGAACCTAACAAGATTTTCAAAATTACGTCAAAAGCACCTAAGTACGTATTATTTTTATTTATTGTCGTATTAACTGTTGGCTTAGTTGAAGCATTATTCATATCTCCTGAAGATTATAAACAAAGTGATGCAGTTAGAATTATGTATGTTCATGTTCCTGCTGCTTGGATTTCACTCGGAGTATTTTCTTCTATAACTTTATTATCTATTTGTGGTTTCGTGTTAAAAAACAAAAACTTTTTTTTAATCTCTAAAAGTTTAGCTCCTTCGGGATTTGTTTTTAATATTATTGCTTTAGTTACAGGATCAATTTGGGGAAAACCAACTTGGGGAACGTGGTGGGCCTGGGATGCCAGAATAACTTCAATGTTAATTTTGGCATTGTTCTATGCAATGTATTTAATTGTGTGGAGGATTTATGATAAGGAAGAAAAAGTCTATAAGATTTCAACTTTTATAACTATTTTAGGAATTATTAATGTTCCAATAATTAAATACTCGGTTGATTGGTGGAATACACTCCATCAACCTGCATCTATTAATATCTTATCAAAAAGCTCTATTCATTCATCAATGCTTTACCCATTATTGATAATGACTGCGGCATTTGCTCTTTTTTCATTGTTAATTTTCTTAATGAAATATAATACAGAACTGATAAAAATTAAAAATAAAGGCTTAGATAGATTATGATAAACGAATTACTTTTTATGAATGGATATGCAGTATATGTGTTATCTGCTTTTAGCTTTACCTTATTAAGTTTCCTAGGTTTATATTTGGTAACTAAAATGCAATTTGTTAAAGAACAAAATAAATTTGTTGCTAAATTTGGAACGCTGACTACTGAGCAAGCTAATTCTGCAAAATCACAAAGAATAAATAAAGAAATTTTAGCAAACGTAACAAATAATTAACTTTTAAACCATGTATGGTCGAAAAGTTAAATTAAGATTTTTGTTTATAGTAATAATCTTAATTACTTTAATTTTAACAATTTTTTTGATTTTAAAATCTTTAGAAGAAAACGTTGTATATTTTAAATCACCTTCTGAAATAAAATTACTTACTGAAATAGACAAAAGTAAAATAAGGGTTGGAGGAATGGTTAAAAAAAATTCTATTTCTGTAAATTCAAATGAAGTTAACTTTATAATTACAGACTTTAAAAATGAAATAAATGTTACTTACTCGGGAGCAGTACCAAATTTATTTGCTGAGGGAAAAGGAGTTGTCGCAGAAGGTTTTTTAAAAGATAGAAATTTTTTCTTTGCAACAAAAATTTTAGCTAAGCATGATGAAAATTATATGCCACCAGAAGTAAAAGAAGCATTAGGAGAAAAATAAATTGATTTATAGTCTTGTTGGATATTATTCATTAATAATAGGATTAATTATTGGATTATCATTATTTTATTTTTCATATAAAAATTTCAATAATACAAACATATTAGATATCAAAATATTATCATTTACATTTTTACAATTATTCTTTGTTATCATTAGTTTTTTATGTTTGATTTTTTCTTTTGTTGTTTCAGATTTTAGTAATGAAACAGTGTTTAATAATTCTCACACTACCAAACCATTATTTTACAAAATAAGTGGAACCTGGGGGAATCATGAAGGTAGTTTATTATTATGGTTACTTGTTTTAACATTATTTATTTTCTTATTTTTAGTACGGACAAAAAATCAACCAGTTAAATACAAAATTTTAACTTTAGTTTTTCAACAAATAATAATAGTTGGTTTTTTTTTATTTTTAATCCTAACATCAAATCCATTTAATTATATTTTTCCAATACCCACTGAAGGTCTTGGATTAAATCCAATTTTACAAGACCCAGCTTTAGCAATTCATCCACCTATTTTATATTTAGGTTATGTAGGTTCATCAATTATATTTTCCTCAGTTTTAGCAGCAACTAGTTTAAAAATTATTTCTAACAGTTGGGCAGTTCATATAAAAAAATGGATATTAATTTCATGGATATTTTTAACTTTAGGAATACTGCTCGGATCAATTTGGGCTTATTATGAATTAGGCTGGGGAGGTTTTTGGTTTTGGGATCCAGTCGAGAATGTTTCTTTAATGCCGTGGCTTGCATTAACTACTCTTTTACATTGCATTTTAGTCTTAGAGAAAAAATCTATTTTAACTTCATGGGTAATAATTCTTTCTATAGCAACATTTACATTAAGTATGTGTGGAACATTTTTAGTTAGATCAGGAATTTTAAATTCAGTTCATACATTTGCTAATGATCCTGAAAGGGGTTTATTTATTCTTGTTTTTTTATTCATTTTGATTTTTTTATCTATTTTAATTTTTTTCTTTTTTCACAAAGATAATGACAAAAAATCTTTTAGCTTTTTTTGGTTGAGCAAAGAAACTTCAATTTTAATTAACAACTGGTTTATGATGTATTTTTTATCAGTTGTATTAATAGGGACTGTCTATCCAATTTTTTTAGATGTAATTTCTTCTCAAAAAATATCAGTTGGACCTCCATTTTA
>CACJCG010000010.1 GCA_902591845.1 uncultured Pelagibacteraceae bacterium | reverse complement strand
ATCTAACAACAGGAATTTAGTAAATGGCATTAAAAACTTTCAAACCGTATACAAAATCTACTAGAGGCACCATTTTAGTTGATAGAACTGGTTTATGGAAAGGTAAACCATTCAAGACCTTAGTTTCACCTAAAAATGCGATGAAAGGTAGAAATAATAACGGGCATATTACCTCTATTAATAGAGCTGGTGGACATAAAAAAATGTACAGACATGTGGATTTTTATCGAAAAAAATTCGACATGGAAGCCACAGTTGAAAGAATTGAATATGATCCTAATAGGTCATGCTATATCATGTTAGTTAAATTTGAGGATGGTACTCACGCATATTTTTTAGCACCACAAAGAATTAAAGTTGGAGATAAAGTTGAAAGCGGTTCTAAAAAAGAAATTAAAGTAGGTAATTGTATGCCATTACAAGATATACCAGTTGGTATCAATATACATAATGTTGAAATACAACCAGGTGGTGGTGGAAAAATCGCTAGAGCAGCTGGTTCATCAGTTACTATTAGTGGTCTAGATGGAAACTATAGTTTAATAAAATTAGCCTCAGGTGAAGTGAGAAAAATAGATTCAAGAGCTTTAGCTACAATTGGTATTTTAAGTAATCCAGATCAAAAAAATATTAAAATTGGAAAAGCAGGTAGATCAAGATGGTTGGGTAGAAGACCTCATACTAGAGGTGTTGTTAAAAACCCAGTTGATCACCCACATGGAGGTGGTGAGGGAAAATCTGCTGGAGGAAGACATCCAGTTTCACCTACAGGACAATCTGCCAAAGGTTTAAAAACTCGAGACAATAAGAGAACAGATAAATTTATAGTTAAGAGAAGAAATAAGAGGAAGGATACTAAGTAATGGCTAGAGCAGTGTGGAAAGGACCGTTTGTAGAGGAAAGCTTGATGAAGAAAGTAGACAAGTATAAAGATGATCCAAAGAAAATTCCTATTAAAACTTGGTCAAGAAAATCTACAATTTTACCTGATTTTGTAGGGGTAAGCTTCCAAATTTATAATGGAAAAAAATTTATACCAATAACAGTTTCAGAAGATATGGTTGGACACAAATTGGGTGAATTTGCACCAACAAGAACATTTTTTGGTCATACACCAGCTGACAAGAAAGCTAAACCAGCAACAGCAGAGAAGAAATAATTATGGGTAAAAAAAAGAAAATTGATAAGACTAACGACAAAACAGTAAAGTCTGTTAACAACGGTATTAGATCAAGTGTCAGAAAGCTAAATCCAATACTAAAAAGCATTGTTGGCAAAAAAGTTGATGTTGCAATTAGAGATTTACAGTTTTCAGAAAAAAGAGTTACTAGAGATGTTAGAAAAACTATCAGTTCAGCGGTAGCCAATGCTGAAAATAATTTTCAATACGATATTGATAAATTAATAGTTAAAGAGGCATATTGTGGAAAAAAAATAGTTATGAAAAGATTTAGACCAAGAGCCAAAGGAAGAGCGGCACCAATATTAAAACCTTGGTCAACAGTGACAATAATTTTATCAGAAGCAAAAAAAATGGAGAAGCATGGGGCAAAAAGTTAATCCTGTAGGTTTTAGATTAGGTGTCAACAGAGGATGGGACTCTGTATGGTATGCTAAGAAAAAAGATTTTGGAAATTACCTAATCGAAGATTTTAAAATTAGGGAATATATCAAGAAAAATGTAATCAACTCTGGTGTATCTAAGGTAATGATCGAAAGAACCTCTAATAAGTGTTATGTTACAATTTACACTTCTAGACCAGGATTTGTGATTGGTAAAAAAGGAAGTGATATTGACAAAATTAAAAATAATCTCTCAAAATTAACTACAAATGAAGTAAACCTTAACATAAAAGAGGTAAAAAAACCTGAGACAAATGCTTATTTAGTAGGTGAAAACATAGCTCAGCAGCTTGTTAAAAGAATTTCTTATAGAAGAGCTATGAAAAGAGCAATGCAATCATGTATAAGACTCGGAGCAAAAGGAATTAAAGTTTCTGTGAGTGGAAGACTTGGCGGAAATGAAATAGCTAGAACAGAGTGGTTAAGAGATGGAAGCATTCCATCACATACTTTAAGAGCTGATATAGATTATGCAGAGGCAGAGGCTCTTACGACATATGGAATTATTGGTATTAAAGTCTGGATTTATAAAGGTGAAGTTTTTGCTAGAGAATTTAGCCAAGAGACTAACAAGGTAACACCAAAGGAAGGTAAATAATAATGCTACAACCAGTAAGAACAAAGTGGAGAAAAGCACATAAAGGCAGAATTCACGGTACTGCTACTAGAGCAAGTTCTATAAATTATGGTGCTTACGCATTAAAAGCTTTACAGCCCGAAAGAGTTACTGGAAAACAGATTGAAGCTGCAAGAGTTGCTTTAACAAGACATATGAAAAGACAAGGCAGAGTTTGGACAAGAATATTTCCAAATATACCAGTTTCAAAAAAACCAATTGAAGTCAGAATGGGTAAAGGAAAGGGTTCACCTGAGTACTTTGCATGCAGAGTAAAACCAGGAAGAATATTATTTGAAGTTGATGGTGTTTCGGAACAAATTGCAAAAGAAGCTTTATACAAAGCATCAGCAAAATTACCTATTAAGACCAAAACAATTAAGAGATTTGCATAATGAAAAAACAAGAAATTAAAAAATTATCAAAGGACGAAATTATGAAGAATATTGATAAGCTTAAAAAAGATCTTTTTAATTTCAGATTTCAAAAAATGAATTCACAAGTAACAAACCCAGCTAAGATTGGGGAAACTAGAAAAACAATAGCAAGATTAAAAACAATTTTAAAAGGAAAAGCAAATGCCTAAAAAAATACTTACAGGTGTAGTTATAAGCGATAAACCAAATAAAACAGTTACAGTTATGGTAGAACGTAAATACTCGCACCCAGTTCTAAAAAAAGTAATTAAAGTTAGAAAAAACTATAACGCTCACGATGAAAATAACAAGTTTAAAACTGGTGACAAAGTTTCAATTATTGAAAGTAAACCCTTTTCTAAAAATAAAAAATTTCAAGTGATGGAGAGTACAAAATAATGATTGGTGTTCAAACAGAATTGCAAGTTGCTGATAATACTGGTGCAAAAAGAATTGAGTGCATCAAGGTATTAGGTGGTTCAAAAAGAAGATACGCTAGCATTGGTGATACAATTGTAATTGCAGTTAAAGAAGCGATGCCTAAAGGAAAAGTTAAAAAAGGATCGGTTCATAAAGCTGTAGTCGTAAGGGTTAAAAAGGGAATTCACAGAAACGATGGTTCAAAAGTAAGATTTGATAATAATGCAGCTGTATTAGTTGATGACAAAGGTGAGCCAGTAGGAACAAGGATTTTTGGTCCAGTTACAAGAGAATTAAGAAGTAGAGGTCAAATGAAAATTATTTCTTTAGCACCGGAGGTTTTATAATGATTAAAAAAGGTTTGAAAGTAAGAGTTTTAACTGGAAAAGATAAAAAAAAAGAAGGTGAAGTTATTGAAATTGATAGAACTAATAACAGAGCAAAGGTTAAAGAAATAAACATGGTTAAAAAGCACGTTAAAACAACAAAAGAGAAAAAAGGTGGAATTTTTCCTAAAGAAAGTTTTATACATATTTCAAACTTAAAACTAATTGATGAAAAACTGGCTAAGAAGAAAGAGGCTAAAAAATAATGACACCAAGATTAAAAGAAATATTTAATAAAGAAATTCAACCTGCATTAAAAGACCAGTTTGGTTTTAAGAATATTTATATGGCTCCGAGAATTGATAAAGTTATATTAAATATGGGTCTAGGCTTAGATGCTTCAGATTCTAAGATTTTAAAATCATGTGAAGAAGATATGGCTAAAATTACTGGACAAAAACCAGTAACAACAAAATTTAAAAAATCAGTTGCGAACTTTAAAACAAGAAAAGGATCAAACGCTGGTTTAAAAGTAACTTTAAGAAAAAATAGAATGTATGAATTCTTAGATAGATTAGTGAATATTGCATTACCTAGAATTAAAGATTTTAGAGGTTTGTCACCAAAAGGCTTTGATAAATTTGGTAATTATACATTTGGTATTAAAGAGCATATAATTTTTCCAGAAGTAAGTTTTGATAGAGCAGACAAAGTTAGAGGCTTAGATATAATAATTGTAATTAAAGCAATCAATAAGAAACATAGTTTTGCTTTACTAGAAAAAATGAATTTTCCATTTATTAAAAAAGGAGATAATTAAATATGGCAAAGTTAAGCGCTGTTAATAAAAATAAAAAAAGAATTAAGCTTTCAGATAGGCTTTATAAGAAAAGACAAGCATTAAAGAAAATTGTAATGGATAAAAAAATTCCATTAGAGGAAAGATTTAAAGCGCAGCAAAAATTATCTAAATTGCCAAGAAACTCAGCAAAAATAAGAGTTATGAATAGATGCGAGATTACTGGAAGACCTCATGGTGTTTACAGAAAATTAAAGATTTCAAGAATTGCATTAAGACAATTAGGATTACAAGGAAAGATACCTGGCTTAGTTAAATCTAGCTGGTAGAAAGGAAAATTATGAGTTTAAGTGACCCGATAGGAGATATGATTGCAAGAGTGAAGAATGCTCAAGCCAGATATCATAAAAAAGTAGAATTACCTTCATCAAATTTTAAAACAAAAATTGCAAATATACTTAAAAATGAAGGTTTCATAAAAGATTTTGAAGTAAGTTCTGAGGAAAAAAAACCAATGTTATCATTAGAACTTAAGTATCATTCTGGAAATCCAGTTATTAGTGCTTTTGAAAGAGTATCAAAACCAGGAAGAAGAATTTTTTCATCTGCAGATAGCTTGCCTAAAATAAATAATGGTTTAGGAATTGCTATTGTGTCAACTCCAAAAGGAGTAATGACTGATATAGATGCAAGAAAACAAAAAGTTGGTGGTGAAATAATTTGTAAGGTATTTTAATGTCTAAAATAGGTAAAATAAACATATCGATCCCTGAAAAAGTAAAAGTTGCTTTAGCTGGCAATATTATAAATATTGAAGGACCTTTAGGTAAAAAATCAATCAATGTTGATTTAGACATGTTTAATTTAGACATAATTGAAGGAAAAGAAATTTCTATTAAACCAAAAAAAGTAGATCAAAATACAAAAAGACTTTGGGGTATGAATAGAAGTTTAATTAATAATGCTGTAATTGGATCAAGCACAGGTTATGAAAAAACTTTAGAATTAGTTGGAGTTGGTTATAGAGCAGCATTAAAAGGAAATCAGTTGAATTTACAACTAGGTTACAGTCATGATATTAATTTTGATATACCAGAGGGCATTAAAATTGCTGTTGAAAAACAAACAACATTAAAAATTACAGGATCGGATAAGCAGCTAGTTGGTGAAGTTGCATCTAAAATCAAAACATTAAGAAAAATCGAACCATACAAAGGAAAAGGTGTACGTGAAAAAGGACAATATGTTCTGAAAAAAGAGGGAAAGAAAAAGTAATGAAACTAAACACTAGTATCAGAAAAAGATTTAGAGTTAGCAATAAAGTTAAAAGAGTTGCTTCAAAAGATAGATTTAGATTAAGTATTTCAAGATCATCAAAAAATATTTCAGCTCAAATAATAGATGATACAAAAAAAATAACTTTGTTATCAGCTTCATCTGTAGAAAAAGATCTTAGATCAGCAGACAAAGTTAATAAAACTGAACTGTCTAAATTGGTTGCTCAAAAATTAGCTAAAAAAGCGCAAGAGAAAAAAATTACTAAAATTTACTTTGATAGAGGTTCTTACAAATATCATGGTAGAATTAAAGTTTTTGCAGAAACTTTAAGAGAAAACGGAATGGAATTTTAATTATGGAAAATTTTAAAGATAAAAAAAATGATGATATACTTGAAAAATTAGTCCACATTAATCGTATTACTAAAGTTGTTAAAGGTGGACGAAGATTTGGATTTTCAGCACTTGTAGTTGTTGGAAATCAAGCAGGTAAAATCGGTATAGCTCACGCAAAAGCAAAACAAGTGCCTGATGCTATTAAAAAAGCAAATGAAATGGCAAGAAGAAAGCTTACTCATATACCATTAAGAGAAGGTAGAACGATACATCATGACGTTAAGGCAAAAGATGGTTCAGGCAGAATAGTGTTAAGAGCGGCTTCTAAGGGAACAGGTATTATTGCAGGCGGTCCTGTCAGGGCAGTATGTGAGGTTTTAGGAGTAAAAGATATTGTCGCAAAATCTATGGGAACTTCTAATGCGCACAATGTTATTAGAGCTACAATGAAAGCATTGATGAAACAAAGTTCACCAAAACAAATATCAGCAATTAGAAATAAAAAAATTTCTGAAATAGTTGAAAAAAGAGGATAATGATTAATTTAAATAACAGAGAAAAAATCAATAAATCTAAAATAAGAGTTGGAAGAGGAATTGGTTCTGGTAAAGGCAAAACATCAGGAAGAGGTGTTAAAGGTCAAAAATCAAGATCTGGGGTAGCTATAAAAAGTTTTGAAGGTGGTCAAATGCCATTATACAGAAGACTTCCAAAAAGAGGTTTTAATCCAATATCAAAAGAGAGTGTTGCAATTTTAAATCTAGATAAAATTCAATCTTATATAGACAAAAAAAATATTAATCCAAATGAAGTATTAAACTCAGAATTGTTAAAAAAACTTAAATTAATAAATAAAAACTCAAAAAAATTAAAAATTTTAGGTTCTGGGGAAGTAAAAGATAAAATTAATATTGAAGCTGACCTAGCCTCCAAATCTGCAATAGAAAAACTAGAAAAAATTGGTGGATCTATTCAGTTAAAAAAATAGTTTGTTTATATGAGTGCATCATCGTCAACAAATGATTTAAGAAATAGAATTATATTTACTATTTTAATATTAGCTGTTTATAGATTTGGAACTTTTGTACCTTTACCAGGTATTGATCCAGAACAATTGAAAATAATGATGGAAGGCAATCAAAAAGGATTGCTAGGCATGTTTAATGTTTTTGCAGGAGGTGCGGTTAGCAGAATGGCAATATTTGCACTAGGTATAATGCCATACATTTCTTCTGCAATTATAGTTCAACTTTTAACTGGTGTTTCTGACTATTTTAAAAATCTAAAAGCTCAAGGTGAGATAGGAAGAGCTAAAATTACACAAATTACTAGATATGGAACAGTATTACTTGCAACAGTCCAAGGATACGGTTTATCTGTTGGTTTAGAGTCATCTGCTGACTTAGTAATTAATCCAGGAGCTTTTTTTAAAATAACTACTGTTACTACTATCGTTGCAGGAACAATATTTTTAATGTGGTTAGGTGAGCAAATTACTCAAAGAGGTATTGGTAACGGTATATCTTTAATAATTTTTGCTGGTATTGTAGCTGAAATTCCAAGAGCTTTGGTTACAACTTTTGAATTAGGTAGAACGGGTGCCGTTTCAACATTTATGATTCTAGCAATTTTTGTTCTATTAATAGTTACAATTCTATTTGTAGTTTTTATGGAAAGAGCATTAAGAAAAATTATTATAAACTATCCTAAAAGACAAATGGGTAACAAAATGTATGGAGGAGAGTCATCACATTTACCTTTAAAAATAAATCAGGCTGGAGTAATTCCTGCAATTTTTGCTTCTGCGCTTCTACTACTACCAGTAACATTTTCAAATTTTTCATTTTCTAATAATGAAACATTTTTAAACTTAAGCTCTTTTTTTACTCAAGGACAACCTCTTTATATGTTGCTTTATGCATCAGGAATAATATTTTTCACTTTTTTTTATACTTCTATAACATTCAATCCAACTGAAACTGCTGAGAATCTAAGAAAGTATGGAGGTTTTGTCCCAGGAATTAGACCAGGAGAAAGTACGGCGTTGTATATTGAAAATATTTCGACAAAACTAACTACTATTGGAGCTCTTTATTTAACTTTAGTTTGTTTGATGCCAGAATTTTTGATTGCAAATTACCCAATCCCTTTTTATTTAGGTGGTGCATCTATTTTAATTGTTGTTGTAGTAGCTATTGATACTGTGACACAAATTCAAACAAGATTAATGAGCTCTCAATACGAACAACTGATTAAAAAAACTAAATTTGGTAGGTAAGTGAATATAATTTTGTTTGGACCTCCTGGTGCTGGAAAAGGTACTCAGTCTAAATATCTTGTAAACAAATTAAATGCTTTTCAAATTTCAACAGGTGATCTTTTAAGAGAAGAAATCAAAAAAAATTCAGATATTGGTAAAGCAATAACCAATGACATGAAGAATGGAAAATTTATAAGTGATGATATTGTTAACAAACTTATAGAAAATTTAATATCTGATCCTCAAAAAAAAAATAAATTAATCTTTGATGGATACCCTCGATCATTAAGTCAGGCTAAAAATTTAGAAGTGTTGCTAAAAAATTCAAATCAGAGCATAGATTTAATTTTATTTCTAAACGTAGATAAAGAAACAATTCTCAAAAGACTTAAGAAGAGAAAAATTATAGAAAATAGGTCTGATGATGATACTCAAACGATAGTTTCAAGGTATGAGAAATATATGGAAACAACCCAACCAGTTCTAAATTTCTACTCTGATAATCCCAATTTTAAAGAGATTGATGGAAGCTTAGAAATTGAAGAAATAACAAGGAAAATAGACGCTTTTATCAATGTATAAGACGTTGACTTTGATTAATCTTCTTATATAAAAGGCACAATTTATCACAAAAATTATGGCTCGTATCGCAGGTATAAACATTCCACAGAATAAGCTTGTTCATATAGGTTTAACTTATATTTATGGAATTGGTGATAAATTCTCTCAGCAAATTTGTTCATCTTTAGAAATTCCAAAAGCTAAAAGAGTAAATGAATTAACAGACGAAGAGATTTTAAAAATTAGAGAATACATTGATCAAAACTTTAAAGTAGAAGGTGATTTAAGAAGAGATTATTCATTAAGTATTAAAAGATTAATTGATCTAGCTTGTTACAGAGGAACAAGACATAGAAAAAAATTACCTGTTCGTGGACAAAGAACTAGATGTAATGCAAGAACAAGAAAAGGAAAAGCAATCGCAATCGCGGGAAAAAAATTAACACCAACTAAAAAATAGTTATGGCCAAAGCTGATAAAGTAGAAAATAAAGATCAGAAGGTAGAAAAATCTTCTAAAAAAAGTGTAAAAAGTTCTTATTCAAAAAAAAAGAAAGTTAAGAAAAATATTTTAAATGGAATTGCTTATGTGCAGTCAACATTTAATAATACTATCATCTCTATTGCTGATACAAATGGAAATGTAATTTCATGGGCATCTGCTGGTCAAAAAGGTTTTAAGGGATCAAGAAAGTCAACTCCTTATGCTGCACAGATAGCAGCAGATTCTGCAGCCTCAAAAGCACTTGAGTACGGAATGAAAACATTATCTGTTGAAGTTAAAGGACCTGGATCAGGAAGAGAGACAGCTTTAAGAGCATTACAAGCTAGAGGATTTAAGATTTTGTCAATCAAAGATACTACGCCTATGCCTCACAATGGAACTAGACCACCAAAGAAAAGGAGAGTTTAATGGAAGTCGAAAATGTTAATGTAAAAAATTGGAAGTCATTAATCAAGCCATCGAAATTAGATGTTCAAATAAGTGATGACCTAACTCATGCAAAAATTGTAGCCGAACCTTTAGAAAAAGGTTATGGATTAACTTTAGGAAATTCTTTAAGAAGAATTCTATTATCATCAATAAGAGGTGCTGCTGTAACATCTATTCAAATTGATGGAGTTTTACATGAATTCACTTCAATAAAAGGTGTTAGAGAAGATGTTACTGATATCGTTTTAAATGTTAAATCTTTAGCATTAAAAAGTAATTCAGAAGGTACAAAAAAATTAATTTTAGATGCAAAAGGACCTGGAGAAATTAAAGCTTCAGATATAGCTCCAGTTACAGATGTTGAAATTTTAAATCCTGATTTAGTTATTTGTAATTTAGATGAAAATACCACTTTTCATATGGAAATGAATGTTAATACAGGTAAAGGATATGTTCCTGCTGAGCTAAATAAACCTGAAGAGCCACCATTAGGTCTTATCGCTATTGACTCACTTTATAGCCCAGTTAAAAAAGTTTCATATTCAGTAAGTACTGCTAGAGAGGGTAAAGCATTAGATTATGATAAATTAATTATGGAAGTTGAAACTGATGGATCAATTTCTGCTGAAGATGCTGTAGCTTATTCAGCTAGAATTTTCCAAGATCAGCTTAAAATGTTCATAAATTTTGATGAGCCAGTTGAAGTCCCTGTTAAAGAAGTTTCTACAGAACCTGAATTTAACAAAAACTTACTAAGAAAAGTAGATGAGTTAGAGTTATCAGTTAGATCAATGAATTGCCTAAAAAATGATAATATTATTTATATAGGTGACCTGGTTCAAAAATCTGAAGGTGAAATGTTGAGAACACCTAATTTTGGAAGAAAATCATTAAATGAAATTAAAGAAGTTTTAACAGGCATGTCATTATATTTAGGAATGGAAATACCTAACTGGCCACCAGACAACATTGCAGAAATGTCTAAAAAATTGGAGGAAGCAATTTAATGAGACATGGTTTGGCAAATAAGAAGTTAAATAGAACATCAGAGCACAGAAAAGCCCTACTTAAGAATATGCTCAATTCTTTGATTAAGTATGAGCAGATTAAAACCACTTTGCCAAAAGCTAAATTTCTAAAACCTCAAGCGGATAAAATAATAACATTAGGTAAAAAAGAAACTTTACAGACAACCAAAATGTTGGTTTCTAAACTGCAAGATATTAAATCAGCTAATAAAGTTAAAAAAACACTTTCTAAAAGATATCAGAATAGAAAAGGTGGTTACACAAGAATAATTAAAGCTGGATTTAGATATGGAGATAATGCTCCAATGGCAATAATTGAATTTGTTGATAGAGATGTTGAAGCAAAGAGAGTTGATAAACCAAAAAAAGACATAACTAAAGAATCTCCTAAAACGGAAGAGAAAAAACAAGCTACAGCTTAAATCTTAAATCATGAAAAAATCTTACATCGTTGATTCAACGTGTAATGATATGCGTTTGGACAGATGGTTAAGATTAAAAATGGGAAAAATTCCACAAGGACTAGTGGAGAAATACTTAAGAACAGGAAAAATAAAGCTCAATAGGAAGAAAGTTAAAAGTTCTTTTAAAATAAAAACGAAAGATGAAATAAATATATTCAACATTGAATTTAAAGAAACAATTCAACAAAAAAAGATTAAGTTTTTACCTTCAAAAGAAATTATAAAATCAAATGAAGACCAAGTTATTGACAACAATGATAATTTTGTTGTTTTAAACAAAGCATCAGGCATATCAGTGCAAGGTGGAACAAAATCAAAAAAAAATCTAGTTGATATTTTTGCGAAAAGTGAAATTTTTGAAGGGACAAAACCATATTCTGTTCACAGATTGGACAAAGATACTTCCGGAGTTTTTATTATGGCCAAAAATAGAGAGAGTGCCCAATTGCTTACATCTTTATTTAGACTAAGAAAAGTACACAAAACCTATTTAGCTATATGCCAGGGAGAAATTAATAAAAAATCTGGTGTATGGGATGATGATTTAATTAGGTACGACGGTGATAAAAAAATAATTGAAAAAGCAAAAACAATTTTCACAGTTATTGATAAAAATTCAGAAGCAAGTTTATTAGAATTAAAACCTATAACTGGACGAAAACATCAGTTAAGAAAACAATTATATGCAATAGGAAATCCTATATTTGGAGATACAAAATATAAATTATCAAATTCTAATAAAGGAATTAATAAAAATTTAATGTTACATTCGTATCAAATAAAATTCAAAATTAAAGAAGTTAAACACACTTATTCAGCATTGTTACCTGATTATTTTAAAAAACTCTTAAAATCTAAAAGACTTAGATTTTCAAATTTGAAATAAAATTTTTAATTAATTTATCACTTAAACTTGAGTAATCTTGATCTATTATACTTTTTAAATTATTTACGCCTTTATCTGAAATACCACATGGTATAATTTTTTTATAATTTTCTAAATCATTATTAATATTTATTGCAAAACCATGATAGGCAATCCATTTACTAACCCTGATACCTATTGCAGCAATTTTTTTAACTTCATTATTATATTTATGCCATATACCGATATTATCTTTATCTGGAAAAGTTTCTATTTTATAAAATTTTAAAGTTTGAATTATTGTTTTTTCGATAATTGTTATAAATTTTCTGATGTCTTTTTTTTTCCTTAAATCTAAAACAAAATAACAAATTAATTGACCTGGCCCATGGTAAGTAATTTTACCACCTCTATTTGTTTCTAATATTTTAATGGATTTATCTATAATCTCACTCTCTTTATAGGAAGTTCCAGCAGTAAAAACTTCATTATGCTCCAAAGTCCAAATTAATTCCTTCTCATTATTTTCATATAAATCCTTTAATCTTGACTCTAGTATATTAATAGCATCAAAATAATTTACTGGTTTTATTGACTTTTTGATCTCTATGTTCATTTATAATTTGTATTATCTTTATTATGTATTAATAGTGCAAATCTAAATTATAGGTAGATTTATGTCTTTAACCAAAAAAACTAAAGATAAAAAAGTAAATTTTGAATTTAATAAAGAATACATAAGAGTTGTTAATAGCAAAATAGCTAACAATGACGCTCAATTTATTACTAATTCATTTAACGAAATGCACCCTGCGGATGCTGCAGATATTATCGAACATCTTAGCGAAGGGGATAGAGAAAGTTTAATTAAACTAAATAATTTTAATATTGATCCTGAGGTTTTTGTTGAATTAAATGAGTCTATTCAATCAGAAATTATTACCTATTTATCTTCAGAATCTATAGTAAGTATTCTAAAAGGTTTAGAGTCAGACGATGCAATATCTATATTAGAAAATGTTCCTGAAGAAGACAAAAATGCAATTCTTAGTTCTTTACCCCCAAAGGATAGATTTGCTTTATTAGAAAGCTTAAGCTATCCAGAGGACACTGCTGCTAGACTTATGCAGCGTGAATTTACAGCTATACCAAGTAATTGGTCTGTAGGTCAAACAATTGACTATTTAAGAGAAAACAAAGATTTGCCAGAAGAGTTTTTAGAAATTTTTATTGTCAATGAGGATTTTAAACCAATAGGCACTGTTCCTTCATCTAGAGTTTTGACAACACCTCGAGACACTAAAATGGCAACAATTATGTCAGAATCACAATTATTAATTCCCGTTGAGATGGATAAAGAGGAAGTTGCTAACTTATTTGAAAATTACAATTTGAATTCAGCCGCTGTTGTAGACAAAAACAATAAATTAGTCGGTATGATTATGAACGACGACGTTTTAACAGTCTTGAAAGAGGAAGCTGAGGAAGATGCTTTAAGATTAGCAGGGGTAGGAGATGAAGAAATTACTGATGGAGTTGTAAAAAAAACAAAGAGAAGATTCAATTGGCTTTTACTTAACTTATTTACTGCCTTTTTAGCCACATGGTGCATTAGTTTATTTGGAGCAACAATTGAACAAATGGTAGTATTAGCTTTCTTAATGCCTATTGTAGCTTCAATGGGAGGAAATGCTGGAATGCAAACACTTGCGGTCACAGTAAGAACTATCGCTACAAATGACTTAACTCAAAATAATTTCTCATCTAATGTATTTAAAGAATTTTCTATTGGTATTTTAAATGGGATTATATTTGCAGCCATAAGTGCTTTGATTGTACAGATATGGTTTCAAGACAGCATCCTTTCACTGATCATAGCAATATCAATGGTGCTAACGATGATAATAGCTGGATTATTTGGCATACTAGTTCCTTTTACTCTAAAAAAAATGAATATCGATCCAGCAATTGCTTCAAGTGTATTTGTGACAACAATTACAGATGTAATTGGTTTTGTTTCTTTTTTAGGTGTTGGAGCATATTTTTTATAAAATTACAGGTTATCAATTAATCTGACGTTGTTTAAATAATAAGCAATAAATAATCTTGAATTTTTAATGCTACTTGAAATTTTTAAATTATTTATATTTCTTAGTTCAAAATAATCAATTTTAATTTTATAATTATTTTTTAATTCTTTTTTTTGAAGATTTAAAAAGCTTGAAATATTTTTCTTATTTTTAATTATTTTTTTAATACCTACTAGTTTTTTATAAATTTTTGCTGCAATGATTAAATTAGATTTATTTAAAAGAAGGTTTCTTGATGAAAGTGCTACATTATTCCTATCACGAATTGTTTTACAAGGAATTACCTTAGTTTTATATATTCGTTCTAATTGTTTTTTTACCAAAAACAATTGTTGAAAATCTTTTTCTCCCATAAATATCTTTTGAGGGTTTATAATTTTAGTTAGATTATTCATTACATCTAAAACACCTTCAAAATGACCTTTTCTAAATTTTGCACACAAAATTTTATCTTTTTTAGGTAATGTAATTTTTGATTTTTTTTTATCTTTGTATATGTCTTTAAATTTAGGTAGATAAACAAAATCAACTTTTTTGCTTTTTTTAAGAATTTTTAAATCCTTCTTGATATTTCTTGGATAGGATTTTAAATCTTTTTTATTATTAAATTGTTTTGGATTAACAAAAATACTTACAATTGTTTTTTTGCAAAGTTTATTTGATTTATTTATTAGCGATAAATGACCTTTATGTATTCCACCCATAGTAGGAACAAATCCTAGGTCATTAAATGGCCTTATTGATTCAAATAATGATGTATTGTTTAATAAAATTTTCATTTGTATTAAAATATTTAATAAGTAAAACATTTAAATGATTAAACAAGCAATTATTCCTTTAGCTGGACTTGGAACTCGGTTATTACCTTTAACAAGTGTTTTTGCTAAAGAGCTTCTACCGATAAATGGAAGACCTGGAATTGAATATATTCTTGATGAATGTATCGAAGCAGGTGTAAAAGAAATTATATTTATCATCTCAACTAAAAAATTAATGATAAAAAAATATTTTTATAGTGATCAGTTTTATAAAAATATTATAAAAAAAAAGAAAGACTCTAGATTAATTAATGAATATAAAAAGATACTCAAATATAAAAATAAAATTAAATTTGTATTTCAAAATATTCCAAAGGGTACAGGCGATGCCGTCCTTAAAACTCAAAAATATATTAAAAATAAATATTTTTTAATGTTGTTACCTGACGATTTAATAATTAAAAAAAATTGTTCTAAGTCATTAATCAAGGTTCATAAAAAATATCAAGCTTCGGTAATGGCATCTATGAAAGTAAAAAAAAACAATGTTTCAAGATGGGGAATATATAAAATTAATAAAAAATTAAGTAAAAGAAATTATGCTATAGATGGTGTTATAGAAAAACCATCAGTAAAAAAAGCTCCATCTAACAATGCTGTTATTGGAAGATATATATTGCCGCGAACTATTTTTAAAAAAATTAAATCTCTTAAACCTGTCAAAGGTAAAGAGATACATATTACAGATGCAATACAGTTATTAATAAATGATAAAGAAAAATTTGTAGCTCATAATTTTGAAGGTAAATACCTTGATTGTGGAACTATGAGTGGCTATATCAACTCCTCAAAAGAAATAGGCAAAATATGAAATTGTGCATGATTGGAACCGGCTATGTTGGTTTAGTAAGTGGTGTTTGTTTTTCAGATTTAGGAAACGATGTAATATGTGTCGATAAAGATATTAATAAAATTAATAATTTAAAAAATGGGATTATACCAATTTATGAACCAGGTTTAGAAGAGTTAGTTTTAAAAAATTCTAAGAATAAAAGATTAAATTTCTCAACAAACATAAAAGACTCTGTAAGAAAATCAGATATCATATTTATCTGTGTGGGGACCCCAACAAAAAAAAATGGCAATAGTGCAGATTTAAGTCAAGTATATGCCGCTGGGTATGAAATATCAAAATCTATAAATAAATTTAAAATTATAATAAACAAATCAACAGTGCCTGTTACTACAGGTGATGAACTTGAAAAAATTATATCAAAAAAAGTAAATAAAAAAAAATTTTCAGTGGTTTCCAATCCTGAATTTTTGAGAGAAGGTGAAGCTATTAGAGATTTTGTATATCCAGACAGAATTGTAGTAGGATCTAATGATAGTAAATCTCAAAGAATACTAAAAAATTTATATTCACCATTAATTTCTAAGGGTGCAAAATTTATTTCTACAAAAAGAAGAGCTGCTGAATTGATTAAATATGCTTCAAATGCTTTCCTAGCAACGAAAATCACATTTATAAATGAGATTGCAAATTTATGTGAAAAAACAGATATAGACGTTGAAGATATCTCAATTGGTATCGGGCTTGATAAAAGAATTGGTAGCAGATTTTTAAGAGCTGGACCTTCATATGGTGGATCGTGTTTCCCGAAAGATACTAAAGCTATAGTTTCTACTGCTGAGAAATTTAAAACTAACTTATCAATCATAAAAAGTGTAATTAAATCTAACTATAAAAGATCTGATTTATTATCCAAAAGAGTAAATTTAATTTTAAAAAACAAAATTAAGAATAAAGTTGTATCTTTTTTAGGTGTAACTTTTAAAGCAAATACAGATGATATGAGAGACTCATCTAGCCTAAAATTAATACCTTTTTTGTCAAAAAAAGGTGCAAAAATTAAATATTATGATCCAACTGGATCAAAAAAAGAATTTAAAAAATTAAAAAATGTTGAATTTTCTAATTCAATAAAAGAATCAATTAAAGGATCAGATATTGTAATTATACATACTGAATGGAATGATTTTAAATCAATTAATTTCAAAAAATTTTCAAAAAATAAAAAACTTATTATTTACGATATGAGAAATATTTATTCACCAAATAAAATTAGAAAACTAGGTTTTAAATATTTCGGCATTGGAAGATAATTTAGTTTAACTCAAAAATTGCATCAACTTCAACAGATACACCAAGAGGCAAACTATTTGTACTTACTGCTGCTCTAGTATGTATTCCAGCCTCGCCAAAAACTGAAGCAATTAAATCAGAAGCACCATTAATTACTTTTGGTTGTTCTGTAAAGTTATCAGTAGAATTAACAAAACCCGTTAATTTTACACACGATTTAATTTTAGAAAGATCTCCATCACAAGCTACTTTTGCTTGAGATATAATACTTAAACCACATCTTTCAGCTGCTTTGTAACCATCATCTACAGATAGATCTTTTCCAACTTTTCCTTTTATTAATTCACCTTTTTCTGAAATAGAAATTTGTCCTGAAATATAAAGTAACTTGCCAACAATTTTTGTTGCAACATAAGAACCAACAGGCGGTTTTGCCTCTGGAAGGTTAATCTTTAATTCTTTAATTTTATTTTCAAAATTCATTTTATTTTTCAGTAAACTCTTTATGAGTTTTGCTATTCTTAAATTTGTTAAGTTTGTCTTTTAAATTAAAATTCTTCAATTTTTTTTTACCATCCTCTATTTTCTTTGCTGTTTTAGATTTTATTTCATTTGCTTTTTTAGAGGTTTCTATTTTTAATTTATTTGATGTACATTTTGCATATTCCTTACTTAACTTATCGTATTTAGTGCAATCTTCTGAATATGAAATTGTTAAATTAAATAAAGAAATGATTAAAGCTGAAATTATGATTTTAATTATTTTCATTTTTTCTTTTTTTTAGTTTTTTTATTTTTATCGTATTCTTTTCTTTTCTCAATTAGTATAAGAGCCTCTTCCATTGTTAGCTCTACCGGGTCTTTTTCTTCTGGTATTGTTGCATTTAGAGATTTGTATTTAATGTATGGTCCATATTGACCTTTCATGATTCGGACTGGCTTTTTATCTTCAGGATGTTCTCCTAAGTCTTTTATAATTGAAGAAGACATTCTTCCAGGTTTTGCCTCAGCAATGAGTGTAATTGCTCTATTTAATCCTATAGAAAAAATTTCTTCTACATTTTCTATTCTAGCTGATTTTTTTTCACATTTTAAATATGGTCCAAATCTACCAGTGTTCAGAGTGATTTCTTTTTGATTTTCTGGATTGATACCTAATGATTTTGGAAGCGAACATAAAAATTTTGCTTTATCTAAATCAATACTTTCTAATGCAATTCCTTTTGGTATAGATACATTTTTTAATAGATCATTTACTTCTGATTCTTTTTTTTTAGTTTTTTTTCCTTTTTTAGGTTTTTCTTCTTCAATATTTTGTTCAAGAACTTTCTCATACTGAAGATAAGGACCAAATCTCCCATTTTTTAAAAAAATATCATTTCCATTTTCGTGTTTACCTAGAAATTTTGGTTCTGCTAATTGTGACTGAGCAGCTGCTTTAGCTTTTGATAATGGTCTTGTGAATTTACATTCCGGATAGTTTGAACACCCAATAAACGCACCTCCTCTAAAACTATTTTTTAAACTAAGGGAGCCAGTATCGCATAACTGACATTTTCTAACTATCTTTCCTTCTTTATCAGTGTCAAATATCAATGCTCCCAAACTTTCATTTAAAAGATCTAAAACTTCTCTTGTCCTTTTTTCTTTTACTTGTGAAACATTGCTATTAAAGTCTTTCCAAAACATCTCTAGAACTTTTAACCAACTTTCTTTTCCAGAAGTTATTTCATCTAGCTGATCTTCTAATCCAGCTGTAAAGTTATAATCCACATACTTTGAAAATAGTTTTTCTAAAAATGCAGAAATTAATTTACCTCTGTCAGTTGGGAAAAATCTTTTATTAACTATTTCTGCATAACCTCTATTTGCTATTGTTGAAATTATACTTGCGTAGGTTGAGGGTCTACCAATTCCTAACTCTTCTAATTTTTTAACTAAACTTGCCTCAGAGAAACGTGGGGGAGGTTGTGTAAAATGTTGTTCATCAATAAGAGCTTCTATATTAATTGGTCCTTTCGACATCTCTGGTAAAATTTGCTCATCATCATCTTTACTTTGATTTGAATAAACTTTTAAAAAACCATCAAATTTCAAAACTGATCCACTTGATTTACATATAGTTTTACTGTCTTCAGATTCAATAGTTATTGTATTTCTATCAAACTTTGCTGTCTCCATTTGAGAGGATAGAGCTCTAGACCAAATCAAAGAATATAATTTTTGTTGGTCAGAACTTAAATACTTTTTAACAGAATCTGGATTTCTATTAATATCAGTTGGTCTTATTGCTTCATGAGCTTCCTGAGCATTTTTTGCTTTTTTTCCTGAGTAATTATTTCGATTTTCTGGCAAGTATTCGTTTCCATATTCTTTTTTAATAAAATTTCTAAAATCAGAAACAGCATCTACTGATAGATTAGTTCCATCTGTTCTCATATAAGTAATTAAACCAACTGTATCTCCCTCAATTTCTATTCCTTGATAAAGTTTTTGTGCTATTTGCATCGTTCTTGATGCACCAAAACCCAATCTACTAGAAGCAACTTGTTGAAGTGTTGAAGTAGTAAAGGGTCCTGAGGGATTTCTACTAACAACTTTTGAGGAAATATCAGTTATATTAAATTTTTTGGTCTTAATATTGGAAATTGCCTTTTCAATTTCCTCTTTATTTTTAAATGTGAATTTTTCAATTTTTTCTCCATCAAGTTGAGAAATACTTGCTGTAATTTCGCTTTTATTTTTATCCTGAAAATTAATACTTAAGGTCCAAAATTCTTCTGGTTTGAATAATTCTATTTCATGCTCTCTTTCAGTAATCAATTTCAGTGCAACAGATTGAACTCTACCTGCTGATTTTGAACCAGGTAATTTAGTCCACAGTATTGGCGATATATTAAATCCCACTAAATAATCTAATGCTCTTCTAGCCATGTATGCATCTACTAATAAGGGCTCTATCTGTCTTGGATTTTCAATACCATGTGTGACTGCTTTTTTTGTTATTTCATTAAATACCACACGTTCAATTTCTTTGTCTTTTAAAAGTTTTTTTTCATCTAAATATTCTTTTACATGCCATGCTATTGCTTCACCCTCACGATCTGGGTCAGTTGCAAGAATTATTTTTGAAGAATCTTTCGCAGCATCAGTGATTTCTTTTAAATATTTTTTGGAAAAGCTATCAACTTCCCATTCCATTTTAAAATTTTGATCAGGATCAACAGACCCATTTTTTGAGGGAAGATCTCTAATATGACCATAGCTAGCTAAAACGGTATAGTTATCACCTAAATATTTATTAATTGTTTTCGCTTTAGCAGGGCTTTCAACTATGACTAGATTCATAAAATAACAAACTACTCAAAAGAGTTTGATAGTCAAATTAATAAATTTTTGTCTTAGTTTCTTCTTTATTTTTCAAGCGTTTAATATTTTCTCTGTGGGTAAAAAATATTAAAATAAACATTATTGCGTAAAAAAATACATTTTCGAAGTCCTCCAGAATTAAAATATAAACAGGTACAGAAAGTGAACCTATTAAGGAAGCTAAAGATGAATATTTAGAAATAAAAAAAATTATTAACCAACAAATACCAAATACTAAACCAAAAATAATATTTAAAGAAAAAAGTATCCCAACATATGTAGCTACACCTTTGCCACCTTTAAATTTTAACCAAACAGGAAACACATGACCTATAAAAGCAAATAAAGCTGATATATATACTGCATCAGGGAAATTAATTTTTACATACAAAACAGGTAATACTGCTTTTAATACATCAAGCATTAGTGTTGAATAACCAATTAATTTGTTACCGGTTCTTAAAGCATTTGTTGCGCCAATATTACCAGAACCGATTTCTCTAATATCTTTTTTTAAAAATACTTTAGTTAAAATTAATCCAAAAGGAATTGATCCCATTAGGTATGAGATTATACCTATTATAAAAAGTTCCATTCTTATATTTTAAATAATTCTATACCTTTTACAAATGTATTGGTTACTTTTCCTTGAAGTTTCTTATCTTCAATTGAAGTATTTTTTGATTTAGAGATTAAATTTTCTTTTTTTACAATCCATGGTTTATTGATATCCACTATACAAAAATCTGCATCATTTCCAATAGATAGGTTTCCTTTATTTATATTTAATATTTTTGCTGGGTTAGATGTTAATGCTTGAATTATAGTTTCAAGTTTTACAGATCCGTTATGAAATAATTCTAAACTTAAAGACAACAATGTTTCAATACCAGATGCACCTGTGGCAGCTTGAGCAAAAGTTAATCTTTTAGATTCTTCATCTTCAGGTTTATGATCAGAAACAATTACATCAATAGTTTTATCTTTTAATCCTTGAACTAAAGATTCTCGATCTTCTTCTCTTCTCAGTGGAGGTGATAATTTTAAAAATGTTCTAAAATCTCCAATATCATTTTCATTTAATGAGAGATTATTTATTGATACACCGCAAGTAAATTTAACATTTTGTTTACGTTCCTTAATTATATCTACAGATTTTCCTGTTGATAGTTGAGATATATGATATCGACATTTAGTTTTTTCTAAGAGAGTAAGATCTCTTTCAATTATAATTCTTTCAGCAATATCTGGTATGCTTGATAAGCCTAGTTTAGTTGCAATAATACCAGAATTAATCATTCCATTTTTAGCTAAATGGTAATCTTCAGCATGTTGCATTATAAGACATCCCAAATCTTTAGCTGAATTCATAATTCTAGACATAAGTCTAGTATTTTGAATTGTTTTTACTCCGTCAGTAAAAGCAATAATTCCTTTTTTGGCTAGTAACCCAAATTCAGTCATATTGGTGCCATCAGTGTTTTGAGTTAATGAAGCGCAAGGAAAGATATTTATTTTAGACTTATCACGTCCTCTTCTTTTTAAAAAATCTACAATTGATACATTATCTATAATTGGATCTGTATTAGGCATGGTCACAACAGAAGTTACACCACCAGACAATGCTGCATTACTTAAAGTCCTAAAATTTTCTTTATATTCGTAACCTGGCTCACCTACAAAAACTCTCATATCCACTATACCTGGAAATATATATTTACCCTTTAAGTCAGTAGGTTTTTCTCTAGTTGGTAAATTGTTTGTATTTACTTTTTTTCCTATTGCTTCTATCTTTCCGTCTTCTCCAATGATTAATCCACCATTTTCGTTTATGGAATTGTGAGGATCTATAATGTTTGCATTTATAAAGTATTGTTTTTTCATTTATTCACAAAATATTTTTAAACATGCCATTCTTACAGCAACACCTAATTCAACTTGTTCTTTAATTACACTCTTGTTTATGTCGTCAGCTAATCTTGTATCAATTTCAATTCCTCTATTCATAGGACCAGGATGCATAATCAGAGCATCTGATTTTGCATGATCAAGTTTGTCAGGGGTTAATCCATAATATTCGTAGTACTCTCTATTTGATGAAAGATATGAACTGGTCATCCTTTCATTTTGTAATCTAAGCATCATTACAATATCACAATCTTTGAGACCTTTTTTCATATCAGTAAAAGTGTTTACACCAAATTTTTCAATTTCTTTTGGCATAAGATTTGATGGTGCAACTATATTAACTTCAGCTCCTAACATTGTAAGAAGATAAATATTTGATCTAGCTACTCTCGAATGAAGTATGTCTCCACATATAGCTATTTTTAATCCTTGAATTTTTTTTTTTCTATTTCTAATTGTTAATGCATCTAATAACGCTTGAGTAGGATGCTCACGTCTACCATCACCAGCGTTTAAAACGACGCAATTAACTTTTTGAGATAATAGATTACAAGCACCGGAGTCTTGATGCCTGATCACAATTATATCAGGATGCATTGCATTTAACGTCATGGCCGTATCAATCAAAGTTTCACCTTTTTTGATGGCTGAGTTGCCCATATTCATTGACATGACGTCTGCACCAAGTCTTTTTCCAGCAAGTTCAAATGAGCTTTGTGTTCTAGTTGATGGCTCAAAGAATAAGTTTATTTGTGTTTTGCCTCTCAACACATCGATCTTTTTATTTTTACTCTGGTTTAATTTAATGAAAGCTTCTGACTCATCCAGTATACAATTAATATCGCTTACTGATAAATCTTGGATACCTAACAGATGTTTTTGTGATATTTTAATAGCTTTATTGGTTTTAATTGCCATTAAAATTAACTCTATAGCTATAAAGCCCCTAAATGGCAAGGATTAATTATTTAAATAATCTATAGCTCCTTGAAGAATAAATGCAGCTGCGTTTTGATCTATGTTTTTTTCACGCTTTGAAACATTAACATCAAGCTGACTGGATAGATTAAATGCACCAACAGTTGAAAGTCTTTCATCCCATAGGCAAACATCTACATCAACATTTTGGTCTATATTTTTAGACACATCACTTACTGATTGCGCAGAAGGACCTAATGAACCATCCATGTTAATTGGATATCCAATGATAATTCCTTTAATATTGTTTTCCTCTATCATTTTTTTTAATTCGTTGATTAGATCATCATTATTGGTTTTATTGATCGTTTTAAAAGGTGTGGCTATTGACTGTTTTTCATCACAAATTGATACACCGATTCTTTTTGAACCAAGATCTAAACCAATCAATCTAGAGGTTTCAGACTGTTTTTTTTTGAATTCTTCAATAGTGATCATATTGTATATTTTAAACTTAAGTGATAGTTTGCGACATATTTAAATACCATATGAGCATCGATCTTAAAACAATAAAGCACATATCTAAACTATCAAGAATTTCTGTAGATGAGAAAAAAGCAGAGAAACTTGCAGGAGATTTAAATTCAATTTTCGATTTTATTGAAAAACTTAACGAATTAAAAACTGACAATGTTGAACCATTAACTTCAGTTGCTGAAACAACTCTTAAACTAAGATCAGATGAAGTAAAAAGTAAAAACTTAAGAGATCAAGTAATAAAAAATTCTCCTAAGGAAAATAAAGATTATTTTGTAGTACCAAAGGTAATTGAATAATGTCAGATATAACTAAACAATCATTATCTGAGTTAGTAGAAAATATAAAAAGTAAAAAACTTTCCTCAAGTGAAGTTACTAAAGCATTTGTTGAAAGATCGGAAAAATCAAAAGAATTAAATGCATATATAACTGAAGATTATGCAAATGCTTTAAATAAAGCAAAGAAGTTTGATGAAAAACCTAAACTGGATTTAAAATTGCCTGGTATTCCAATGGCTGTAAAAGATTTATTTTGTACAAAAGATTTAAGAACCACGGCGGGTAGTAAGATTTTAAATAACTTTGTTCCAACTTACGAGTCAACAGTCACACAAAATATTTGGAATGAAGGAGCTATCCTAATGGGTAAACTAAATTGTGATGAATTTGCGATGGGCTCATCTAATGAAACTAGTTTTTTTGGTAATGTACAAAACCCAATTGATAAAAATTTAGTTCCAGGAGGATCTTCTGGTGGATCGTCTTCTGCAGTATCAGCTCAATTAACACCAATAACTATTGGAACAGATACAGGTGGATCCATAAGACAGCCAGCTTCATTTACTGGAACTGTTGGATTAAAACCTACTTATGGTAGTTGCTCTAGATATGGAATTGTAGCATTTGCATCATCTCTAGATCAAGCTGGGCCAATGGCGCAAAATGTTAAAGATTGTGCATTATTACAGGAAGTTATTAGTACTTATGATGAAAAAGATTCAACATCAATAGACTTCAAAAGGAATGCGTACAGCAAAGAATTAACAAAAGATATTAAAGGTAAAAAAATAGGAATACCTAAAGAATATAGAGTAGATGGTATGCCTAAGGAAATAGAGGACCTGTGGAAAAAAGGCATTGAATATGCAAAAGATTGTGGTGCAGAAATTATTGATATATCTCTACCTCATACTAATTATGCACTTCCAACTTATTACATCGTAGCACCAGCAGAGGCTTCATCTAATTTGGCTCGATATGATGGTGTTAAATACGGTTTTAGAGCTGAAGGAGAAAATCTTACTGATATGTATGAAAAAACTAGATCTGAGGGATTTGGTGCTGAAGTTCAAAGAAGAATAATGATTGGAACTTATGTTTTATCTTCAGGATATTATGATGCTTATTATCTTAAAGCTCAAAAGGTAAGAAAACTTATTAAAAATGATTTTGATGAAGCTTATAAAAAAGTAGATGCAATTCTAACCCCATCCACTCCAAGTTCAGCGTTTAAAATTGGTGAAAAAACAAATGATCCGGTTTCAATGTATTTAAATGATATTTTTACTGTTCCTGTAAATTTAGCAGGTTTACCAGGAATTTCTATACCTGCAGGCCATGATGCTAATGGATATCCATTAGGATTACAGATAATTGGTAAAGCTTTTGATGAACAAAATATTTTAAACATTTCATATGCTATGGAAGAAAAAATTAATTTTAAAAATAATATTACTGATTGGTGGATTAAGTGAGTAAGAACAAATCTGAATATCTAATAAATAGACATGATAATCAATATGAGGTTGTCATTGGTTTAGAAGTTCATGCACAAGTTACATCTGAGTCAAAATTATTCTCTACTTCAGCAACCAAATTTGGAGCAGAGCCAAATACTCAAGTAAGTTTAGTTGACGCAGCATTTCCTGGAATGTTGCCAGTAATAAATGAATATTGTGTAAAACAAGCTATTAAAACAGGAATTGGTTTAAAAGCTAAAATCAATAAGAGATCAGTCTTTGACAGAAAAAATTATTTTTATGCTGACTTACCTCAAGGGTATCAAATTTCACAATTCAAAGATCCAATTGTAGGTGAGGGTAAAGTAATACTTGATATGCCTGATGGTCAAAAAGAGGTAGGTATAGAAAGATTACACTTGGAGCAAGATGCAGGTAAAAGCATTCACGATCTAGATCCTAAAAATACTTTTGTAGATTTAAATAGATCAGGTGTAGCCTTAATGGAAATTGTAAGTAAGCCTGACCTAAGGTCCCCAGATGAGGTAAATGCATATATTAAAAAATTAAGATCTATAATGAGATATTTGGGCACCTGTGATGGAAACATGCAGGAAGGATCTTTAAGAGCTGATGTAAATGTATCTGTTAGAAAAAAAGGTTCAAAAGAGTTTGGAACCCGATGTGAAATCAAAAATGTTAACTCAATAAAATTCATGCAGATGGCAATCGAATACGAAGCCAACAGACAAGTTGATTTAATCGAGGATGGTCAAATTATTGATCAAGAAACAAGACTTTTTGATACTAAAAAAAATGAAACTAGATCAATGAGATCAAAAGAGGATGCTCATGATTATAGATATTTTCCAGATCCAGACTTATTGCCATTAGAAGTTTCAGATGATTTTATTGATAATTTAAAATCAGAAATTCCAGAACTACCAGATGAAAAGAAAAAAAGATTTATAGAAAAGTTTAAATTATCTCCTTACGAAGCTAATATTTTAGTTTCTGATATTGAAACATCTAATTACTTTGAAAATGTAATTAAGAAATCTGATGTAAAACTTTCAACAAATTGGATAATCGGTGAATTATTTGCAGCCTTAAATGAAAAAAACTTAGAAATAACTGAAAGCCCTATAAGTGCTGGTAACTTATCAAAATTAATTAATTTAATTAAAGATGGAACAATCTCTGGAAAAATTGCAAAAACAGTTTTTGAACAAATGATGGAAGGAGACAAAGATCCTAAGAAAATTGTTGAAGAAAAAGGTTTAAAACAAGAGAGTGATCCAAAAGCACTTGAGGCGCTGATAGATAAGGTTATTGATGATAACAGAGACAAAGCTACAGAATATAAATCAGGTAAATTTAAATTATTTGGTTTTTTTGTAGGCCAAGTAATGAAAGTTTCTGGTGGAAAAGCAAACCCTCAATTAGTCAATGAGATTTTAAAGAAAAAACTTTAGAATTTATGGGTTCAGACCTTAATATAAATAAAGAACTCCAAGAGTATATTTTAAGTCATGGATATGACTTACATCCAGTCCAAAAAGAAATAATTGATTACAACACCTCTCTTGGTGATATCAAAAGAATGCAAATTTCAATTTCACAAAGTCAATTTCTGCATTTGATTATAAAAATTTCAAATATCAAAAAGGTTTTAGAGATAGGTACATTTACAGGATTAAGTACGTTATCTATGGCTATGGCTTTACCAGATGATGGCAAAATAATTGCTTTAGATAAAAATGAAGAAACTAATAAAGTTGCACTAGATTTTTTTAAAAAGGCTAATCAAGACCATAAAATAAAAACATTAATTAAACCTGCTTTAGAAAGTCTAGATGAAATTAAAAATGAAAAGTTTGATTTAGTTTTTATCGATGCTGATAAAATGAATTATATTGAATACTATGAACGTTCTTTACAATTCATGAACAAAAATGGTCTAATAATTATTGATAATGTTTTATGGTATGGAGAAGTTGTTAATGAAAATAATACTGATAAATTTACTAAAAATATCAAAGAGTTTAATAGTCACATCTCAAAGGACACAAGAGTTGAAAAATTAATAATTCCTCTTGGAGATGGAATGACTGTTTGTAGAAAATTATAATGTTTGAAGTATTTGGTTTTTATAAATTTGTTAAAATTTCTTATCTGAAGAAAAATCAAAAAGTTTTATTTGAAACTTTAAAAAGGAAAAACATTAGAGGTACGATAATTATCTCCAAAGAAGGGGTAAATGGAACCATTTCTGGTAAAGCTACAGACATTAAATTCACTATTAATAATTTAAAAAGAGCTCTTAAATTCAAAGAATTTAACAGCAGCAATGTCTCTAAAAGTTCATTCCAACCATTTCACAAACCTAAAGTAAAAATTAAAAATGAAATTGTTCCTATGAATTTACTTTTAAATAAAAGAATAATGAAAAATGATAGTCATGTAGACCCAATCAAATGGAATAAACTGATTAAAGAAAAGGATACTGTTCTTATAGATGCGAGAAAACCATTTGAGCATGATGTTGGAACATTTAAAGGAGCAATCAATCCTGATGTTGATAACTTTAGAGATTTTCCAAAATATTTAAAAAAATTAAAAAAAAATCAACCTATAGCCATGTTTTGTACTGGTGGAATTCGATGTGAAAAAGCATCTGTATATTTGGAGAAAAAGGGTTTTAATAACATTTATCAGCTAAATGGTGGAATTTTAAATTATCTGAAAAAAACTAATAAGAAAAAAAGTTTATGGAAAGGTGAATGTTTTGTTTTTGATAACAGGATTAGTTTAAAACATGGTCTAAAAGTTGGTTCTTACTCAATGTGCAGTGGTTGTAGAAAACCTATATCTCTTAAGGATAAAAAATCGAAAAAATATGAAGAGGGTGTTTCATGCCCAAATTGTCACGATAATCTAACAGATCATCAAAAATCAAGATTTAGGATGAGACAAAAGCAAATTAATCTTGCTAAAGAAGCTGGAAAAAGACATATCTTTCAAAAAGAGTATTAACAAATCTTAAATTAATGAATTTATTAAAAGATGAAGTTTCGCTGTTAGTAAGAAGACTTGCTGTACCAGCAAGTGTAGGAACCTTATTTCAAACACTTTATACAATTGTAGACACTTTTTATGCAGGAAAAATATCTCCTGAAGCATTATCTGCTTTGAGTAAATCTTTTCCAATATATTTTATTATTATTGCAACATCTATTGGGGTTACAGTAGCTGGAACATCTTTGATTGGAAGTAGTATTGGAGAAAAAAATGAAAAAAACGTTTTAAGTTATTTTGGAAATGTCATCATTTATGCAATTATAATCTCTGTAGTTGTTTCAATTTTAGGATTTGCTTTTGGAGAAAAGATATTCCTATTAATGAATTCTTCTCAAGAAGTAACAATTCTTGGACTTGAATATATTAATGTAATTTTTTTAGGTACGGTCTTATTTATTTTGGTTGTAGCTTTAAATTCGTTTTTACATGCAGAAGGGGATACTAAAACCTACAGGAACGTTTTAATATTCTCTTTTTTCTTAAACATAATTTTAAATCCAATTTTAATTTTTGGATTTTTATTTATCCCACCGTTAGGAATAACAGGCATTGGTATAGCAACTTTAATTGCACAGTCTGTGTCTTTGTTAATTATTTTAATAAAAATATTAAATAATCAGAGAATTAAGCAGATAACTTTAGATCATTTCAAGGCTAAATTTTTTTTCTTAAAAAATATTTTTTTTCAATCAATGCCTATAACTATTGCTATATTAGGTTATTCAGTAGCTGCTACCATTGTGTTTACTTATGTGGGATTATTTGGTGAATACGCTGTAGCTGGATATGGATCTGCTACAAGAATTGAGCAAGTTCTTTTGTTGCCAGTTTTGGGTATAAATACAGCAATAATTTCTATAATAGCTCAAAATATTGGAGCAAAATATTACGATAGAGTTGAGCAATCATATTTTACATCAATAAAATATGGACTATTTATAATGTTAATTGCAGGTGTTGTTATTTTTATAAGTGCAGATATTGTTCCAAAATTCTTTTCTTCTAATCCTGAAGTCATTATGCATGGATCAATGTATTTAAAGATTTCTGCATTTATTTTACCAGCTTATCCAATATTTTTCTTATCAAATGGTTTCTTTATGGCTCTTAAAAAATCAGAAAAAGCAATGGTTAATAATATTGCCAGAAACGTTATAGTTCCAGTTTTATCATTTTATATTGCAAAATATTTAAATGCAGACTTTAAAACTTTCTTTTATATTTGGGCTATCTTTCAATGGTTGATATCATTG
>CACJCG010000009.1 GCA_902591845.1 uncultured Pelagibacteraceae bacterium | reverse complement strand
GGATCTAGTAATACTTTTAGTTCAATACCAATTTTTAAATCATCTAGATATAAATGAATATTTTCAAAATAAAAAAATATATACAAATAAAAAAATATAATACTTAATACAATCACACATAAAGATTTAACTAATAATTCATTAAAATTTAAAAAATAACCTATCCAAATAAAATAAATAAGAATTAAAAAAAAAGCTGTTGTTGGTTTTGAAACAAAAGAAATTAAACCACCTAATACAACTAATAATACTGAGCTTATAAAGTTCCAATTTTTAATTGGATATTCTAGCATTTTTAATATTCCTGATAAAAATAATAAAATTCCAACCAAATTATATAAATCATAAGATGGGGTAATGACCCAGTTATGATAATAATTTAATGAACCTAACAAAAGTATAAGTAAAATATATTTTTTTTCTATATCTTTAATATTAAGTTGATTTTTAAAAAAATTAGAAATCGGATTTATTAAGAAAAATGAACTTAAAATTAATATTAATGCACCGAGTATTCTAAAAAAATAAAGATTGTAATTTGCTAATTGAAGCAAAAAATTTCCAATTACTCCTGAGTTATTTACTCTTCCAATTATATCATTGGGATACATACTGATTAGTATTAAATAAGACTCATCACTTAATTCTAAGCCCTTATTGAAATTGCTATAAAATATTATTGCTATAATTACAGTTATAAAAATTAATAAATCAATTGAATATTTATATAATTTTGCCATAACTAATATTAATCTATAAAAAATTAATTAAAATGTATAAGAATCAAACCTTGTCAATTATTTTACCTGCACTTAATGAAGAAAAAAGTATATCCAATTTCATTATTGACCTAAAACAACTTAATATTTTTGATGAAATTATTTGTGTAGATAATAATTCAACAGATAACACAAAGAATGAAATTATTAAGAACAACGTCACATATCTTTTTGAAGATAAAAAGGGATATGGTGCAGCGGTTAAAAAAGGGCTCAATCATGCAAAAACAGATTTGCTTATGGTGAGTGAACCTGAGGGATCTTTTGTAGCTAAAGATGCCTTAATCTTGTTAAAAAAGCTTGAGGAATATGATGCTGTGTTTACGAGTAGAACTTTTAATAAACACATGATTTTTTATCTAAAATATGGAAATAGATTATATGCCAAGTTTTTAAGTTTACTATTTAAAGGCCCTAAATTGTCTGATGTTGGAAGTTCATTTAGAGTTTTTAAAAAAAAAAATTATGATTTATTCAAAGATACTTTGAAATATGATGGTCCAGAATTTCAGCTAGAACTAACAATTAATCTTTTTAGACAAAAGCTAAATATTACAGAAATAAAAATAGAACACAAACCACGAATAGGCAAATCTCATTATACCGGTAATTTTTTTGATTCCTCAATGGTCGTAATTCAATTTACAAAAGTCGTTTTTTTAAAATTTTTTAAGATTGAATAAAATTTTTCTTTGCATAAATATTAAAATACTCAAGACCTGTTTTAAGTTTAATTTTCGGTTTAAACTTAAATTCAGAAGTGAATGTCTTAATCGAAGGACATCTTCTCATTGGTTCATCGCTTGGATAGTTTTTTGGATAAGGAACTTTAATAGACCTAGAGGATGTATGTTTTTGAGTTTTTAATATTTTGCCAGCTAATTTTTCTGCACTAATTTCTTCAGTAGGATTTCCTACATTGTAAACAAATTTTTTTCCTTTAAAAATAATTTTACAAATCATCACTATTGAATCAAAAATGTGACAATATGTTCTAGTTTGCTTTCCATTAGAAAATACCGTAATCGGCTTATTATTTAAAACTTGTGAAAAGAATCTTGGAATTATCCTCTCATCAGAAAATCTCATTCCTTCGCCATAGAAATTGAAAGGTCTAATAATTTTTGCATCTACACCAAAATTGTTCTTGTATATGTAAGTATAAGTTTCACCCATCCTTTTGCTTTCATCATAACAAGACCTATCAGAGATTGATGATACATTACCATGATAGCTCTCGGCTGTTGGTACGAATTCATTAAAAGGGTTACCATAAATTTCACTAGAGCTAAAATATATAAATTTTGAATCTTGCTTTATACTGGTCTCCAATAATTCTCTTGTAAGTTCAGCATTTAAATAAATTGTTCTTAATGGATACTTCTTATAATAAACTGGAGATGGTATTCCGGCTAGGTGAATAATATAATCGTACTTTATTTTTGGTATATGTTTTCTATTTAATTTATATAAGTCTTTTTTATAAAAAGTAAAATTTTTATACTTTTCTTTAAGTCCCACTATATCAATTCCATATACTTTAAGGTTTCTTTTTTTAAATGTATCTGCAAGACATTTTACTAAATACTGACCAATAAAACCTGAACAACCAGTTATTAATATTTTTTTATTTTTTGGAAAATCATTTGTAGTAAGGTGTTTTTTTAAAAAAGACTCAAAATTATCATTTATAAAATTCTTCATTTAATTTTTAAATTAGGCAATGGTTTAATAAACTTTACTTTTTTTTTGAAAATTTTTTTCCATTTATAATATATTGTATCAAATAAATGCCAAGCTAGCACAATAACAAAATCAGGTTCTTTTTTTTTCATATTTTCACTCGAAATAATTTTTAATGAAGTTCCTGGTGCATAATAATTTAATTTCTTTGATGTTGGTTGTTCAGCAATATATTCAACATTTAATTTTAAAAAATTAAAATAATGTAAAAGTATAGACGCTCTTGCAGGGAATGCTTTAGCAACAATATATTTATTTTTATTTTTCTCAATAAATTTTCTTAAATTTTCTTTTGCTTGTTCAATCTTTTTTGAAAAATTTATATAGGTTTTTTCTCTATGGAGATTTTGTTTTTTTTCATTTTTTAAAATTTTATTTATATTTAAATTTTTATTAGTTTTAGTTAGTGAAAAATGTGCTTGAATATTTCCACCGTATCTATCAGAAGTATATGCATCGATTATATTAAATCCGTAGTATTTCATTAATTTTATAAGACTAGTTAATGAATATGTTCTTAAATGCTCGTGATAAAAAGTATCAAATTGAGTTTTTTTAATTACATCTAATAAATAATGATTTTCAACGACAAAAACTCCATTTTTGTTAATAATTTTTTTTACTCCCATTATGAATTCCCTTAAATTATTTGTATGTGCAAAAACATTGGTAGTAGTTATTAATTTAGCTCTTCCGTATTTTTTTTTTGCCTCAGCTGCCGATTTTTTATTAAAGAAACTTTGTATAGTTTTGATTCCCTTTTTTTTAGCAAGTTTAATTGTATCCGTAGGTTCTATACCTAAAACTTTTTTACATCCATTTAACTTGAATTGATTTAAAAGTGATCCATCATTACAACCTAAATCAACAATTAGATCTTTATCTTTATTTATCTTATAATTATAAATTAATGATTTAGATAAACTTTCAAAATTTTTTAAAACGTCTTTTGTAATTCCTGGTACATAGTGATAACTTTTTGGATAAAGTTTATTATCTCCAACTATATAGTCATTTTGCAAAAGTATACATTTTTTACAAAATGATATTGATAATGGGTAATACAAAACTTCTCTATGACCTTGTTTAATGGGAGATAAATCGTCAGCCAAAGGTTGGTGATCTAAGTCTAAAAATCTGAAAAGTTTTTTATTTCCACATATTTGGCAGAACTTCACTTCTCCAGTTTTAAAAGTATGATTTGGAATTTTCATTTAAACCTATTAAATTGGAATATTATCTATAATAGTTAATATACATATTTTAAAAAATGAAAAGTTTAAATATTAATAAAGAAATTAAATTACTAAAGCCTCATTATCCTATTGGAATAGGTAAAAAAGTTGAGGAATTATTTAAATTAGGTCAATTGACAGAAGGAAAATTTTCTGAAAAATTTGAAAAAAAACTTTCAAAATACTTAAACAACGACAATTGTGTTCTAGTTAATAGCGGAACTTCTGCACTTACCTTAGCTTATAGGTTATTAAATCTAAAAAATAAAGATGAAGTAATAACTACTCCTTTTACTTGCATGGCAACTAACGAACCTCTTTATAATGACAAAATTAAATTTAAATTTTGTGACATTGACCCAAAAACAGGTAACGCATCAATAGAAAGTATAAAAAAATTAATAAATAAAAATACAAAAGCAATTGTAGTTGTACACTGGGGCGGTCTACCCGTTGATATTCCAAAATTAAAAAAAATTATCAATCCAAAAAAAATTAAAATAATTGAAGATGCAGCTCATGCCTTAGGAGCTAAAATAAACAAAAAAAAAATTGGTAATCATGGAGATTATATTTGTTTTTCATTTCAAGCAATAAAACATATTACCAGTGGTGATGGAGGCCTATTAGTTTGTAAAAAAAAATCTGATGCAAAGAAAGCAAAATTATTAAGATGGTTTGGATTAAATAGAAATGTAAAAGGGAACAAATGGCTTCAAGATATCAAATATTCTGGATACAAATTTCACCTAAATAATATTGCATCGAGAATTGGTTATGAACAAATGAAATTTGTAAATAAAATAATTAAAACTCACCAAAGGAACGGTAAGTTTTTTGACAGAAATATTAAAAATAAAAAAGTTCAATTAATAAAAAAAAACAAAAATTTAATATCATCATACTGGCTCTATTCTATTCTAGTAGATAGTAAAAAAAAATTTAAAGCTTATATGAAAAAGAATAAAATTGAATGTGATGAAGTAAGTTTTAGAAATGACAGATATACAATTTTTAAAAAATATAGAAAGAAATTAAAAGGAACAGATTACTTCAATAAACATATGCTAAACATACCCACTGGCTGGTGGGTGTCAAAAAAAGAAGCAAGATATATTGTAGAGAAAATTAATAAATATTGATTTTAAGATAGATTGTTTTTGAATGATCAAAATACAAACCTTTTCAGAAGAACATTTTCCAAAAATTCAAAAATTTTTAATTACAGAATTGAAACAAATTAAAACTGACAGCCTAATATTTAGTCTTTCAAAGAAACTTATGTTGAATTATTTTTATTTTATTCTGAAAATGGGTGGATTAGTACTTTTAATAACTGATAAAAAAAAAATTTACGGTTGTCTGATATTAGAGAAATCCTCTAAAAATACATTAAAATTTTTAAAAAAAAATTCTTTAGAGATAGTTAGATATTTAATTTTATCAAAATACTTAAGTGATAAGGTTCTTGTTGCAAAAATATTTTTTAATTGGATTTTTTTTAAAGAAAATAAAAAAAATTATAAAAATAATATAATTGTCATAGCAGTCAAAAAACAACTAAGAGGGAAAAAATTTGGAAGTAAATTGATACAAATTTTAAAAAGAAAATTAAAAGATAAAATACATGTTATGACAGATAGCAACAATATACATGCTCAAAGATTTTACCTGAAAAATTCTTTTATAAAAAAAGAGAAAATTAAATATGGTTTAAGAAAATTAGTAATTTTTTACTTAAAATAAAAAATTCTTACTTGTAAATTTCCATTTCAAAAAAATTAGGCACATATTTTGTTATATATAGAGGTGAATTATCAATAAATTTTATATTTTGAATTTTTTTTTGTAATTTAAATTTATATTTTTGTATTAATAAAAGCTCATTAGCTGATAATTTTCTATTTATAATACCTAAAGACAAGTTGTTACTTTTTAAATACTTTAAATGTTTATCATTCATATTTAAAATATAACTATATCTATTATTTCTTTTTGGACAGGTAGATATAATTGTTTTTGAGTAAACTTTTTCCATTATGCAAACAGAATGTGAAAATGAGGAACTATTAATAATCATTCCAATTTTAGAAGCCTCTACCTCATTAGCTATAAAATTTTCATCAAAAGCATCTTTGTAATACTTATAAAATGGCGGCAAATTTAAACAAAAAATTATTATTATAAGTGAATAAATTAATTGTAAATTAAAGTTTATAAATTTAAATTTTTTCAGCAAAAAATAAATACCCATGCTTACAACAATAGCCAAAAGAGGAGTAAAACTATTCAAATGTCTTGTAGGTCCGAGTGTTACGTGCCCCAATGAAACTAAAATAAAATAATAAATTACAAATATTATAAATATATTTAAAAAGCATCTTATATTTCTATCTTGAGTTTTAAATTTATTTGATAGAGCTAATCCTGATATGAAAAATATTAAAATACAAATTTGTAAATAATTTGAATAAAAATTTGCATCAATAAAAAAAGATAAGTTCTTTACAATTACGAGATATGAATTTTGAATATAAAATTTTAGAAAATTTATCAGATTAATATCATTTGAATTTAAATTAAGATAATATTCATAATATTCACCAGCTGTTGATGTTGTAACACCATATTCATTTAGATTTAAAAATAATAAATGTGCCAACAATGGAGAAGTAAAAATTGTAAAACTAATGCCGACAATTATAAGATTGTAATTATAATTACAGAAAAAATTTTTTTTTATTAACTTTTGAAAGAATAAAATAGAAAAAAACAGAGGTGATAAAAATAAAATAACATAACTTAAATGAGCCAACAAAGATAAAATTAGACCAATAAATAGACAAGATTTTAAATTTATTTTATCATCAGAGACAGTAAATATTTTTTTTTGATAAGTACTATTAATGTAAATTAAGTAAAAAAATAATGTTACTGCAAATATACTAGCAGAATAGCTGTGGGCTCTTAAACTTATATTCATAATTGGATATGAAAAAGCTACAAAAGCTGTAGGTATTAATGGTAAAAATCTGTTTTGATTTTTGAAAATATTTTTAGCAAATACATAAGTAACGCATATAAATAAAATAGAAAAAAAAATGGAAGGTAATTTTGAAAAAAATTTTATTTCTTTATATGAATGTCCAAACGTAATTACATCACTGAATAAAAAAAATTGTATTGGTGCTAAGGTTGAATGTTTTGAGGGTGCAATTCTTTTTAATACAAAAGAAAAAAAATTAATTGTGCTATCATATATCGGATTATTTAAATTTTCGATTTGTCTAATTTTTTTTTTAAAATCAGAGCTATAAGTTGGTGATTTTTTATCATTTGCAATATCATAAATGCTTAACGTCTCATATCTTTCAATTTGCTGAATAACTAGCAAATCATCAGGTTCAGTATAGACATTTGAAGCGAAGTAGATTTTTGAACAAATAGAAACAAAAATTATAATTAATAAATAAAATTTATTATTTTTTAACATCTTAGTTAAGCATTTTTTAAGACAATTTTGAAAAAAAAGTAAATATGAATTGGTCTTAATAATATCAATATTATTACACCTTTTTAATTTACCAAATTAAAAAGGTTATTAATTAATTTATAAAAATTTTTTTCAGTGCATAAATCAAGCCAATTGAGCTATTAGTACTGGTCAGCTGCACGCATTACTGCGCTTCCACATCCAGCCTATCAACGTGGTGGTCTACCACGGCTCTATAGGAAGAACTAGTTTTGAGGTGAGTTTCCCGCTTAGATGCTTTCAGCAGTTATCTCGTCCATACTTAGCTACCCGGCACTGCAGCTGGCGCTACAACCGGTCCACCAGTGGTATGTTCAACCCGGTCCTCTCGTACTAGGGTCAACTCCTCTCAATTCTTCTACACGCATAGCAGATAGGGACCGAACTGTCTCACGACGTTCTGAACCCAGCTCACGTACCACTTTAATTGGCGAACAGCCAAACCCTTGGGACCTGCTCCAGCCCCAGGATGTGATGAGCCGACATCGAGGTGCCAAACACTGCCGTCGATATGAGCTCTTGGGCAGTATCAGCCTGTTATCCCCGGCGTACCTTTTATCCGTTGAGCGATGGCCCTTCCACTCAGAACCACCGGATCACTATGACCGACTTTCGTCTCTGCTCGACTTGTCAGTCTCACAGTCAGGCAGGCTTATGCCATTGCACTCTACGAACGATTTCTGACCGTTCTGAGCCTACCTTCGCACGCCTCCGTTACTATTTGGGAGGCGACCGCCCCAGTCAAACTACCCACCATACAATGTCTTGATGCCGGATAACGGCAATCAGTTAGATACCAAGAAAAACAAAAGAGGTATTTCACTGGTGACTCCACAAAAGCTGACGCTTCTGCTTCAATGTCTCCCTCCTATGCTAAATATGTTTTTCCTAATACCAATGTAAAGTTGCAGTAAAGGTGCACGGGGTCTTTCCGTCTAACTACGCGAACTCCGCATCTTCACGGAGAATTCAATTTCACTGAGTTGATGTTGGAGACAGCGGAGAAATCGTTACGCCATTCATGCAGGTCGGAACTTACCCGACAAGGAATTTCGCTACCTTAGGACCGTTATAGTTACGGCCGCCGTTTACTGGGGCTTCAGAAGTTAGCTTGCACCAACCGCATTAACCTTCCAGCACCGGGCAGGCGTCAGACCCTATACATCCACTTACGTGTTAGCAGAGCCCTGTGTTTTTGATAAACAGTCGCTTCTCCCTGGCTTGTGCCACCTTCCTATAGTTGCCTACAAGAAGGTCTTCCTTATCCCGAAGTTACGGAAGTATTTTGCCGAGTTCCTTCAACATCATTCTCTCAAGCGCCTAAATATACTCTATTAATCCACCTGTGTCGGTTTAGGGTACGGTCTAATGATGGAGCTATTTCTTGGAACCTTTTCGCGGCAAGCTCAATCCATTAAGAACTTACAACTTACAAGATCCGTCACTACCATCTGGTCAAGGAATATTAACCTTGTTTCCATCGACTACGGCTTTCGCCCTCGCCTTAGGTGCCGACTAACTCTGCGCGGATTAACCTTGCGCAGAAACCCTTGGATTTTCGGCGAAGAAGTTTTTCACTTCTTTTATCGTTACTTATGTCAGCATTCGCACTTCTGATACCTCCAGGATCCTTCACAGGTATCCCTTCACAGGCTTACAGAACGTTCCGCTACCAGTTATAATTTTCGAAAAAATTATAAATCCACAGATTCGGTATATGATTTTAGCCCCGTTACATCTTCGGCGCAGAAACTCTATTAGACCGGTGAGCTGTTACGCTATCTTTAAAGGATGGCTGCTTCTAAGCCAACCTCCCGGCTGTTAAGGAATTTCCACATCCTTTCACACTTAATCATAATTTGGGGACCTTATCTGGTGGTCTGGGCTCTTTCCCTCTCGACCATGGACCTTAGCACCCACAGTCTGTCTGCTGAAGAACAATGTTTAGCATTCGGAGTTTTATCAGGTTTGGTAAGAATCTCTTCCCCCTAGCCCGTTTAGTGCTCTACCTCTAAACATCTATTTATTCAACGCACTACCTAAATAGTTTTCGCGGAAAACCAGCTATCTACGAATTTGGTTGGCCTTTCACCCCTTACCACAAGTCATCCAAAGACTTTTCAACGTCAACTGGTTCGGTCCTCCGGTAAGTGTTACCTTACTTTCAACCTGCTCATGGTAAGCTCATTCGTTTTCGGGTCTAATTCATTAAACTGATCGCCCTATTAAGACTTGCTTTCGCTACGCCTACACCTAGATGGCTTAAGCTTGCTTAATAAATTAAGTCACTGACCCATTATACAAAAGGTACGCCGTCACTCTAAAAAGAGCTTCGACTGATTGTAGGCATGCGGTTTCAGGTTCTATTTCACTCCCCTAATAGGGGTTCTTTTCACCTTTCCCTCACGGTACTAGTTCACTATCGGTCACTGAAGAGTATTTAGGCTTAGAGGGTGGTCCCCCTATATTCGAGCAGGATTTCACGTGTCCCGCTTTACTCAAGAATTTTGTTAAACATTACTCATACGGGACTATCACCCTCTATGGTTAGCATTTCCAAACTATTCAAATTTTTTTAACAAAACTGCTGGCCTAGTCCGCGTTCGCTCGCCACTACTAACGGAATCTCAATTGATTTCTTTTCCTCTGGTTACTTAGATGTTTCAGTTCTCCAGGTTGTCTCTTTAAACCTATGTATTCAGTTTAAAGTACCACATAAAGTGGTGGGTTTCCCCATTCGGAAATTTTCGGATCAAAACTTACATACAGCTCCCCGAAACTTATCGCAGTATATCACGTCCTTCATCGGCTTTCAGTGCCAAGGCATCCACTACACGCCCTTAAACGCTTGATTTATGCACAGAAAAAAATTCTGTGTTGAATCAAATTTTTATTTTGAACATTAGCTAATAACATCACTAATGTTCGGATATAGATATTGATATTAATTTTTTTTTACAATTTAACATAACTAAGTGTTTGGTGGAGGATAGCGGGATCGAACCGCTGACCTCCTGAATGCAAATCAGGCGCTCTCCCAGCTGAGCTAATCCCCCATGATCTTAAATTGGTGGGCCGAGAAAGACTCGAACTTTCGACCCCACCCTTATCAAGGGTGTGCTCTAACCAACTGAGCTACCGGCCCCCATGCAAGAGAAACACTACTTCAAGAAGAGAAATGAGGACGGTCAACATTAGCCTATGTATATTATTTAGAGTAAAATTTTATTTTTACTCATCCTTAGAAAGGAGGTAATCCAGCCGCAGGTTCCCCTACGGCTACCTTGTTACGACTTCACCCCAGTCGCTGACTATACCGTGGTCAAGGGTTTGAAACCTTGCCTTAAGGTAGAACCAACTCCCATGGTGTGACGGGCGGTGTGTACAAGACCCGGGAACGCATTCACCGTGGCACGCTGATCCACGATTACTAGTAATTCCAGCTTCATGCACTCGAGTTGCAGAGTGCAATCCGAACTGAGGTATCTTTTAAGGATTTGCTTAACGTCGCCGTCTTGCTTCCTGTTGTAGATACCATTGTAGCACGTGTGTAGCCCAACACGTAAGGGCCATGAGGACTTGACGTCATCCCCACCTTCCTCCAGCTTATCACTGGCAGTTCTTTCAGAGTGCCCAACTTAATGATGGCAACTAAAAGTGAGGGTTGCGCTCGTTGCGGGACTTAACCCAACATCTCACGACACGAGCTGACGACAGCCATGCAGCACCTGTGTTTCGTCCGGCCGAACCGAAAACTTTAATCTCTTAAAGTCGCGACGAACATGTCAAGTGTTGGTAAGGTTCTGCGCGTATCTTCGAATTAAACCACATGCTCCACTACTTGTGCGGGTCCCCGTCAATTCATTTGAGTTTTAACCTTGCGGTCGTACTCCCCAGGCGGTGTGTTTATCGCTTTCGCTGCGACACTGAAAATAAATTTCCAACGTCTAACACACATCGTTTACGGCATGGACTACGAGGGTATCTAATCCTCTTCGCTACCCATGCTTTCGTTCCTCAGTGTCAGTAATGATCCAGAAAGCTGCCTTCGCAATTGGTATTCTTTCTAATATCTACGAATTTCACCTCTACACTAGAAATTCTGCTTTCCTCTATCATACTCTAGCTGAAAAGTTTTGATGGCAGTTCCAGAGTTAAGCTCTGGGATTTCACCACCAACTTTTTCAACCACCTACGAACTCTTTAAGCCCAGTAATTCCGAACTACGCTAGGTCCCTTCGTATTACCGCGGCTGCTGGCACGAAGTTAGCCGGACCTTCTTATTCGGGTACAGTCATTTTCTTCCCCGACGAAAGAGCTTTACAACCCAAGGGCCTTCTTCACTCACGCGGCATCGCTGCATCAGAGTTTCCTCCATTGTGCAAGATTCCCCACTGCTGCCTCCCGTAGGAGTTTGGGCCGTGTCTCAGTCCCAATGTGGCTGATCATCCTCTCAAATCAGCTATTGATCACAGTCTTGGTAGGCCATTACCCCACCAACAAACTAATCAAGTGCGGGCTCATCCAATGGTGCATAAAGCTTTCTCTGTAAAGACTTATCCGGTATTAGCACAAGTTTCCTCGTGTTATTCCAGGCCATAGGGCAGATACCCACATGTTACTCACCCGTCTGCCACTAAGTATTGCTACTTCGTTCGACTTGCATGTGTTAGGCGTGCCGCCAGCGTACGTTCTGAGCCATGATCAAACTCTCAAGTTTAAAAACGGCGCACACTAGCTTCCATATAAGTTCTAAGAATAAAACTTATATGATGTTGAAGTGTGTACGACAAATTTTGGTAACCTTAACCGTCCACACTTCTCTTCTTAAATTTTTACTTTTTATATAGCTAATTAGGCAAAAAGGCCCAATAATCCTCACTAATTTATTGCTTAAACAATAATTTAATTGAGAAAGTTCAGTGCTTATAGGCTAAAATTATAGGAAATCAAGCATTTATGACTAAAAAAATGAGCAAAAATCATCGATTTTACTGTTTTTTTTGATTTTTAATTGGGTCTAAACTAAAAATTCAAATCAAAAAATTCTTAATGTTTAAAATTTTAAAATACAAAATAAAAAAAAAAATAGAAATTTTTTTTCTACTTTTATTAATTTTTTTTACGTTAATTTCGACTAGTTATTTTAATTATCAGAAAAAAAATAATGAAACTATTTATATAAATTTTATTGATAATATTTATCTAACAAAATCTTTAAACCATTTAGTAAAAAATCTTGAGCCAAAATACAAAAAAATTAAACATGTAATTAAATCAGGTGAAACTTTTGATAAAATATTAAAAGATTATTCAATTGAAGAAAATGAAATTCTCAAAATTAAGAGTTCACTTACAAAAAAGGTAAATCTTAACAAACTTAAAACAAAACAAATATTAGAGTTTAGTTTGGATAAAACTAACAATAAAATTAAAGAATTTACTTATCAAATTTCCAATACTCAAAAAGTTTCTTTACAAAGAAATATTGAAAACGATAATTTTAACGGGAAAATTATATCAATAAAGTTAGATAAAAAAATTATATATAAAGAAAATGTAATTTTACAAAGTTTGTATAATTCTGCTATTGAACAAAATATACCAGCAAATGCAATAATCGAATTTGCAAGAATTTATGGTTTTCAAGTTGATTTCCAAAGAGACATAAGAAAACAGGATAAATTTCAAATTATGTATGAAGTTTTTTTAAATGAAAAGAAAGAAATAATTGAGACTGGTGAAATACTTTTTGCAAATCTTAAACTTAGCGGACAAGATAATAGTTTATATTACTTTGATATTGAAGGTAGCGAAGGACACTATGACAAAAATGGTAAAAGTGTTAAAAAGGCTTTAATGAAAACACCTATTAATGGAGCAAGGCTTTCATCACCTTTTGGTATGAGAAAACATCCAATAGATGGTTTTAATAAAATGCACAGAGGAACAGATTTTGCAGCCCCTATGGGAACTCCTATTATGGCATCTGGTAATGGCGTTATTAAGAAAGCTGGATGGTGTGGTGGTGGTGGTAATTGTGTTAAAATTAGACATAACTCAACTTACGAAACTGTTTACGCACATATGTCTAAATTTGCACGTGGAATTAAATCAGGAGTAAGAGTTAAACAGGGTCAAATAATAGGTTTTGTCGGATCAACCGGAAAATCAACTGGTCCTCACTTACACTATGAAGTGATCGTAAATGGAAAAAAGGTTAATTCTCAAAAATTAAAACTTCCCTCGGGAAAAATACTAAAAGGAAAAGAAAGAAAATTATTTGAAACCAAAAAAATAAAATTAGATGTATTGAAATCTGAAAAAATAATTGGATTAAACTAACTTATTTCCACTTGAGTTTTTTCACTTTCTTGAATTTTAGATTTTTCACTCGATGACTCTGCTAGAACTTTATCGGAATCTTGTTTCGAATTTTCAATAATTTCTTCAACAACTTCAGAATTATTTTCAGATTTACTGTCCGAAAGTTTCTCCCTTTTAAAACTTTCTCTCTCATTAAGTATTCTTGTGAAATGATCTGCGTGCTGCAAATAATTTTCTGATAAAATCTTATCACCATTTGATAGAGCTTCTCTAGCCAAATCATTATATTTTTCAATTAATTTTGGTGCGTTGTGATTGTTTCTTCCAGGAGCTTTTCTTTTAAAATTGTCATTATTCGAAAAATTTGAACCAAATTTAGGATTATCTCCATTAGATTTAAAATTTCTGGTATTTCGTCTAAAATTACTTCTTCTATTGTTATTGTTATTATTATTATTTCTAAATGTAACCATATTTCTAACTAATTATATTTTTGTACTGACAATGCACCTATCATTTTTAGCAAGATCTTTGTGAGTACTATTTATATAAAAGCCTTCTCTTTTTAATAAATTTACAACTTTATTTTTTTGATCAAATCCAATCTCTAAAATAAATTTTCCATTTTTTTTTATCAGTTCAGAAGATTTTTTAATTATTTTTCTGATTTCTAATAAACCATCTAACCCACCGTCTAATGCTAACCTTGGCTCAAATCCAGCAACATCTTTTTCCAAATATTTTATTTTACAAGTTTTAATATAAGGAGGATTAGAAACAATTAAATCATATTTACCAAAATTGAATTTGTCAACATTTGATTTATATAATTTTAATCTAGAAGCAACTTTAAGATTAACTGCATTTATTTTACTTATATTTAGACACTTTTTACTTATATCTATGCCTGTTCCATAAAAATTTTGCCTCTCCTTTAAAATAGATAAAAGAATACATCCTGAACCAACTCCTATATCTAGTATATTAATTTTATTTTTTTGTTGTGTTACTTTTAATATATTTTCAACAATCAACTCTGTATCAGGTCTTGGTATTAAGACATCACTTGTAACAAAAAACTCTGAATTCCAAAAAAATTTTTTATTAGTTAAATAGGCAACTGGTTTGCCTAAAGATCTCTCTTTAATCAATTTATTAAAAATGTTCAGATCATATTGACTAAGAACTTTATTAGAATTTAATAAAATAAAATTTCTGTCTTTATTAATAGTTTTTGACATTAAAATTTCTGAATCTAAATGGTAGTTGGGTATATATTTATTTCTTAAAATTTTGGAACCATTGTTTATAGCTAAATTGATATTCATATTTATTATTTTAAATTATTAAGACTTTCTTCTTGTGCTTGTAAAGTTAAAGATTCAATCATTTCATCAAAGGCCTCTCCCTCTAAAAATTCATCTAATTTATGAATTGTTAAATTTATTCTATGATCTGTTACTCTGCCTTGAGGAAAGTTGTAAGTTCTAATTCTTTCTGATCTATCTCCTGTACCAATCATTGTTTTACGATCTTGAGATCTTTCTTTATCTATCCTAGACCTTTCAAGTTCATAAAGACGAGCTCTCAAAATTTTCATACCTTTGGCTTTATTTTTATGCTGAGACTTTTCATCTTGTTGAGATACAGACAAACCAGTTGGTATATGAGTAATTCTAACTGCACTATCAGTTGTGTTCACTGATTGTCCACCCGGTCCTCCAGCTCTGAAAACATCTACTCTTAAATCAGAATCATTAATTTTTAAATCTACCTCTTCTGCTTCAGGTAAAACTGCAACTGTTGCTGCAGAAGTATGTACTCTTCCTTGAGTTTCTGTATCTGGAACTCTTTGCACTCTATGAACTCCACTTTCATATTTTAATGTTGAGTAAATATTGCTTCCTTTAATAGAGGCTATAACCTCTTTTAAACCTCCTGCATCACTTCTTGAAATTGATATTAATTCTAAAGACCATTTTTTTTTATGACTGACTTTTTCATACATTTTAAATAAGTCAGATGCAAATAAGCTTGCCTCTAAACCACCGGTTCCAGCTCTAATCTCAATAATAGCATTTTTTTTATCTGCTTCATCCTTTGGTAACAAAAATAATTTTAGTTTCTTTTCATTAGCTTCATGTCGATTTTGTAAATCTATCAATTCTAAATCTGCCATTTTTTTTAATTCTTCATCAGCAGAATTGTCATTTAAAATTTTCTCTAATTCTTCTTTTTCAGTTTGAAAAGAAATGTAATCTTTAGCATTTCCAACAATTTCATTTAGATCAGAATACTCTTTTGATTTTTCAGCAAATAATTTATTATCTAAACCACCTGTGGATAGATCTTTTTCTATAGAAGAATGCTTTGTGATTATTTCCTCAATTGTTTTTAGGGGTATCATATTAGCTCTCTAATTCAGACGCTTTTTTCTCAACTTCACTAATAACCTTATCAACTATGTCATCGGTCAAAACTTTTTCATTCTGGATGCCTGACAAATAAAGCATATTATTGCCTTTTCCCCCTCCAGTTATTCCAATATCAGTCATTGCTGCTTCTCCCGGACCATTAACAACACAGCCAATAATTGACAGTGTAATTGGTGTTTTTATATGAGATAGCTTCTCTTCCAATATTTTAACTGTATCGATTACCTGAAATGCTTGCCTTGCACATGATGGGCAAGATATGATTTTTACTCCTCTATTTCTTAAATTTAGTGATTTTAATATCTCATTGCCTATTTTAACTTCTTGAGTTGGATTGTCAGATAAGGAAATTCTTATTGTATCTCCAATTCCATCCATCAATAAACTTCCTAGGCCTATCGATGATTTTATGCTTCCAGAAACAAAACTTCCGGCCTCTGTGATTCCAAGGTGTAAAGGATAATCTGTAACTTTTGATAATTGTCTATATGCTGCTATTGAAAGAAATACATCTGATGATTTAACACTAATTTTAAAGTTAAAAAAATCATTATCCTCTAAAATTTTAATATTTCTTTTTGCACTTTTAACTAATGCTTCAGGACAAGGCTCTTTAAATTCTTCTAAAATATCTTTTTCTAAAGAACCTGCATTTACTCCAATTCTTATTGAACAATCATTATTCTTTGCAACTTTCAATATCTCATGAATCTTTGTTTCATCTCCAATGTTTCCAGGATTAATTCTTAGACAGCTAGCTCCATTTTCTGCTGCTTCAATGGCTCTTTTGTAATGAAAATGAATGTCTGCAACTACTGGTATTGAAACGTGTTTTATTATTTCTTTCAAGGCTGATGTTGAGCCCTCATCAGGACAAGAAACTCTTACAATATCAGCACCCTCCTCAGCTATGTCATTAATTTGTTTTATAGTTGCTTTAACATCTGTAGTTAAAGTATTCGTCATTGACTGAACAGAAATTGGGTTATCACCCCCTATCTTTACTTTTCCAACATTTATTACTTTTGTTTTTCTTCTTTTTATATCTCTAAAAGGTCTTATGCTCATTATAATTAATCTAATTTAAATTCTTTATGTAAAGCAGCTATTGCTCTTTTAACATGCTTAGCAGAAACTAGAACTGAAATTTTTATTTCAGAGGTAGAAATAACCAAAATGTTAATTTTTCTTGAAGCAAGTGCCTGAAACATTCTATATGTTATTCCTGGCGTAGTTATCATGCCAACACCGATAATTGAAACTTTGGAAACACCCTTGTCAAACGATAATTTTTTAAAAGATATTTTTTTATTTTGTTTAATTAATTTTTCTGTTTTTTTTAAATTGTCAGACTTTATTGTGAATGTAAGATCCGTTTCTTTTCCATCTAAAGAAATATTTTGAACTACCATATCTACATTTATAAGATTTTTCGATAATGGTTTAAAAATAGAAGCAGCAACCCCGGGCCTGTCTTTTACTCCTATAATTGTAATTTTAGCGTCATTTTTTGTTGATGAGATTCCAGTAATTATTTGATTACTAAATGCCTTTTTAGAATCTGTTATTAAAGTTCCAGCTTTTGATACAAATGAAGACTTAACCTTAATATCAATCTTATTTAACTTTGCGTCCTGAACAGATGTGGGTTGCATTACTTTTGAACCAAGTGACGCCATTTCTAACATCTCATCATAAAAAATCTTTTTAATTTTTTTTGCTTTTTTATATTGCCTTGGATCAGTAGTATAAACTCCATCTACATCTGTATAAATTATACATTCATCTGCTTTAATAAATTTTGCAAGCATGATTGCTGTTGCATCTGACCCACTTCTTCCAATTGTTGTAATTCTAAAATCATTATTAATACCCTGAAACCCTGTTATTACAGGTATACCACCTGATTTAATGTAACCACTAAGTTCTTTAATTCCTATTGAGCTGATTCTTGCACTTGAATGAGGTCCATCTGTTAAAATTGGCAATTGCCAAGATACCCAAGATCTTGATTTAAATCCCTCATGTTTTAATCCCCCAGCAATAAGTGCGCACGATACCTGTTCTCCAGTTGAAACTAATGAATCATATTCTGCTTTATCAAAATTGCTACTAATTAATTTTGATTTATTTACCAATTCATTTGTCACACCACTCATTGCAGAAGAGACAACTAATACTCTATTTTTTTTCTTTTTGTAAAAAGCAATTATTTTACAAACCTTTTTTATTCTATCTATGCTTCCAACAGAGGTTCCACCAAATTTTAATACGACAGTTTTCATGCTAATTTTAATTAATATTATTCAATAAATAATTGATAAAATACATCTTAATTGTTATGTCAACTATTTATCATAATGAATAGTATAAATAAAAAAGAAATAGAAAAATTTTCTAAAATAGCCTCTGAATGGTGGAATCCAGAAGGAAAATTTAAACCACTACATAAATTCAACCCAATTAGAATTAAATATATAAAAGAAAATATTATTAATAATTTTAATATAAAAAATAAAACCAAACCTTTATCTAAAATAAGCATTTTAGACATAGGTTGTGGTGGAGGCTTGTTGTCAGAACCAATGGCAAGAATGGGCGCTAGTGTAACTGGGATTGACGCTTCTGATAAAAATATAAAAGTTGCTAAATTACACTCAAAAAAAAATAAATTGAAAATTAATTATTTTTGCTCATCACCTGAAAAACTTAATATTAAAAAAAAATTTGATGTTATTTTAAATATGGAAATTGTTGAACATGTAGAAGATGTAGATTTTTTTTTAAAATCTTGCTCAAAACTTTTAAAAAAAGATGGGCTTATGTTTGTTGCAACAATCAACAAAACTTTAAAATCATATGTTTTCGCAATTGTTGGAGCAGAGTATATTTTAAGATGGCTTCCAATAGGAACACACGAATGGGAAAAATTTGTTAATCCTGAAGATCTTAAAAAAATTCTTATAAAATATAATTTATCTCTTGATAAAATGGATGGTATGAATTTTAATATTTTAAAAGATAAATGGAATATATCAACAGATTTATCAGTGAATTATATAGGTAAGTTTATTAAAAACTAATTTTCATTTTCATCTATCCAAGGAATCATTTGAGTATATATACCTTCATCTTTTAGTTCTTTAAGATCTTCCTTGGATGCACTACCGTAAATACCTTTTGATTTTTTTTTACCACTATAGTGAATAGACCTAGCTTCGTAAGCAAAATTATCACCAACAAATTTAAAATTTTCTTTTATAAACTTTTGATAACCCTTTATTGTTTTTTTTACTTTATTATATTTTTCAATGTTTACTTTTTCATAAGTATTAGATTTTCTATTAATTAACTGAGGAGCCATAATAGTTTTTTCAACTTTAATAGAATTACACTTATGACAAGACAAAAGTTTTTTCTTTTTTAATCTTTCATATTCATTCGATGATGCAAACCAACTGTCGAATTTTAAATTACAATTTCTACATAAAAGTTTGTATTTAATCATAAGTAATATTTAATAACGCTGTGTAAATTTTCAATAAGTTAAGTTCTATAATCTGCGTTAATTTCAATATATTTTTTTGTTAAATCCATCGTGTAAGTAGTAAAATTTTTCTTTCCTGTAAAGATTTCGATATTTATTTCTATGTTTTCATTTTTCATATAATTTGCTGTCATCTTTTCATCGTAACTTTGACTTAACTTACCACCTTCTACAATTGTTATATTTCCAAATTTGATTACTAATTTTTTTAAATTAATTTTAGGTCCTGCTTTACCGATTGCCATAATAACTCTTCCCCAATTAGGGTCTTGTCCTGCAACCGCAGTTTTTACCAAAGGCGAATTCGCAACTGAAAAGGCAATTTTTTTTGCATCTATCTCTTTTTTACATTTACTTACATTTATTGTAATAAATTTGGACGCTCCTTCTCCATCTGCAACCACTCTTTTAGCCAAATTTAGAAGAACATTGTTTAAAGCTTTATCAAAATTTTGAATTTTATTTTCATTCACACTTTTTACTTGAGAATTTTTTACTTCATTGGTTGCAAAGATAGTTGCCATATCATTAGTACTTGTATCCCCATCACAAGAGATTGCATTAAATGTGTTGGTTACATTTTTTTTTAATAATTTTCCTAATATATCGTTAGATAAAGTTGCATCTGTAAAAAGATAAACTAAGGTTGTGGCCATATTAGGATATATCATTCCTGAACCTTTGGCTATTCCATAAATCTTTACCTTTTCATTTCCAATTTGACACTCTTCCATAGCTAATTTTGGCTTTGTATCTGTTGTCATAATTGCAAGCGCTGCTTTCATCCAAATAAATTTATTTTGTGTATAACGAATTTTATTTATTAGATTAGGAATATTATTAGATATTTTTTCATAAGGAAAAATTTCTCCGATGGTACCAGTGCAACCAAAAATTATATTTCTGGAAGTAATTTTTTTTGGATTTTCTTCGTCTTCTTCCTGTTTTTTATTTAGTTGTTTAACAGTTAAATCTGCTATTTTTTTTAAACTTTCATATCCTTGCTTTCCAGTAAAAGCATTGGCATTTCTTGTATTTACAATAAGAGAAAATATGTTTTTTGGCCTTTGATTAAGATTCCACTTTATGTTTTCAGATACAATTTTTGACTGAGTGTAAAGAGAGGCATAATTTGCACCTTTTCTAAAATAGAACATGGTCAAATCATCTCTAATATCTTTATATAAATTTGCAGAAACAACTGAAATTGAAAGACCATCTAGATGATCAAGGTCTTGAAAATCAATCATTTTAGTATTTTTTGATTTTGACGATAAAAAATTTGTTAAATTAATTCCCATAATGTTTAAATTATTTATTTAATACATATATTAAACAATATAAGTAAAGAATAAATCAAATACTAATGTTTAACCCATTAAATTTAATAACAAAATTTATTAAATCTAGTAATGAAAAAGAGCTAGATAGAATCGGTAAAATTGTTGAAAAAATAAACTTACTTGAAGAGGATTTTAAAAATTTAGATAACGCTGACTTTCCAAAAAAAACTCTTGAATTTAAAAATCAAATAAAAAATGGAAAATCTTTAGATGCCTTGCTGCCTGAGGCTTTTGCTTTAGTGAGAGAAGCTGCAAAAAGAACACGCAACGAGAAACACTTTAAAGTTCAATTAATTGGAGGTGTTGCCTTGCATGAAGGTAAAATTGCTGAAATGAGAACGGGTGAAGGAAAAACTTTAACAATTACATTGGCTGCTTATTTAAATGCCTTAAACGAAAAGGGTGTTCATATAGTAACCGTAAATGACTATCTTGCAAAAAGAGACTCGATAGAGATGGGAGAAATATATAATTTTCTAGGTCTTACTTCTGGATTTATTAATAACTACCAGGATGATGTTGAGCGTAAGAAAAATTATAACTGCGATATAACATATGCAACTAACAGCGAATTGGGTTTTGATTACCTAAGGGATAATATGAAATTTTCTGAGGAGGAAATGGTTCAGAGAGATCATAATTTTTCTATAGTAGATGAAATAGATTCTTGTTTGATTGATGAAGCAAGAACACCTTTAGTTATCTCAGGAGCGGCAGAAGACAAAACAGCTCAGTACTTAGCAATAGATAAACTAATTAAAATTTTAAAAAATAGTGACTTTGAAATAGATGAAAAAGAAAAAAGCGTCCTACTAACAAATGATGGAATTACTAATGTAGAAAAACTCTTTTCTAACGCTGGTATTTTAAAAAATAATAATTTTTATGATCCAGAAAATTTACATCTAGTACATCATGTTAATCAAGCTTTACGTGCAAATCATTTATTTGAAAAAGGTAGAGATTATATTGTTGAAGATGGAAGTCTTAAAATTATTGATGAACTTACGGGAAGAATTTTAGAAGGAAGGCGTTTTGGGGATGGATTACATCAAGCATTGGAAGCCAAAGAAAAAATTCAAGTACAAGCTGAAAATCAAACTTTAGCTTCAATAACTTATCAAAATTATTTTAAACTTTATAAAAAAATATCTGGCTGTACTGGTACGGCCGCTACAGAGTCTGAAGAGTTTTTTGAAATTTATAATCTGCCAGTTGTTGTTATTCCAACAAATAAAGAAATGATCAGAAAGGATTTTAACGATTTAATTTTCAGAACTGAAAGAGAAAAGAACGATGCAATAATAGAAAAAATAATTGAAAGAAACAAATCGGGTCAACCTATTTTAGTTTTTACTTCAAGTATTAATAAATCTGAAATTTATTCAAATTTATTAAATCAAAAAAATATAAAACATGAAGTGTTAAACGCAAAAAATCATGAAAATGAAGCTGAGATAATTGCAAATGCAGGTAAAGAAAATTCATTAATTATTACAACAAGTATTTCTGGAAGAGGGGTTGATATTCAGCTTGGTGGTAAAAAAGGTTCTATTCCAGAAGACCAGCTTAAAATAAATAAAGATAAAATTAAATCTCTAGGTGGTTTATTTGTAATTGGTACAGAGAGAATGGAATCAAGAAGGGTAGATAACCAAGCTAGAGGTAGATCTGGAAGACAAGGAGATGAAGGTAGTTCTGTATTTTACGTAAGTCTAGAGGATGATTTAATGAGAATTTTTGGATCAGAGTCGATGAATAGTATGCTCGAAAAACTTGGACTTAAAGACGGTGAAAGTATAGATCATCCATGGATTAATAAAGCATTAGAGAGAGCGCAGCAGAAAGTGGAGGCTAGAAATTTTGATATAAGAAAAACGCTTATCAAATTTGACAATGTTCTAAATGATCAAAGGCACGTTATATTTTCACAAAGAAAAAATGCGATGAACAGTGAAAATATCTTTGATTATTCAAATGAATTTTTGAAAGAAATATCTGATGATTTAATAAAGTTAAAAATTTCAAATTTATCCAATCCAAAAAGTAATGAATTTAATAATAAAACTAAGCAAATAATTGGAAAAAGTTTTGAAGAAGATGAGTTTAAAGATTTAATTGAGACAAAAGACAAAGATTTTAGAGAAAAGATTTCTAATAAATTTCAAGAAACTAGAAACGAACGAATTAAACTTCTGGGTGAAGAGCATGCAAAAGATATTGAAAAAAGAATTTTTCTTCAATCAATCGATTTAAATTGGAAATCTCATATCCAATATTTGGAACAATTAAGACAAGTTATAGGTTTAAGATCTTACGGTCAGAGAGATCCATTAGTTGAATATAAAAAAGAAGCATTTGAACTTTTTTCTAATCTTTTAGAAAAATTAAAGTTAGATTATGTAACTATTTTAATGAACTTAAAAGTTGTTCTTGAGTCAAACCAGGAAAATGAAAACAAACAAAACGATATTTCTAAACAAATTTCAAACAATAAAAAAATAGGAAGAAATGAACCATGTTTTTGTGGATCTGGAAAAAAATTCAAGCATTGTCACGGTGCTTTATAAATTTAAATAAATAACAGAATTAAAGAAATTAAAATTAATCCACCAGCAATAGCTGATAATACTTTTTTTGATTTTAAAATTTTATCAAAATTATTTTTCTTAATAGTTAATGTGCTTAGATCCTCAGTACTAGTCATAAAACCATCGTTTCTTCCAATTTTAAGAAATTTATTTTTTCTCTCATTCATTATTTCTTCAGAAGATAATTCATCAAAATAAATTAAATTTTTTGTTAAAGTTTCTCTCACGTTATTTAATATAATATCTCTATCTCTATGCGCACCACCTAAAGGTTCTTCAATTATTTCATCAATAACTTTTAATTTTAATAAATCTTTAGCTGAAAGTTTCATAGCCTTCGCAGCATCAAGCATTTTTTTTGGATCTCTCCATAGAATAGTTGCACATCCCTCAGGGGATATTACTGAATAAATTGCATTTTCTAGCATAAGGACTTTATTTGATGAAGCTAATGCAATTGCTCCACCAGAACCACCCTCTCCTATAATTATTGCAATTGTTGGAACTTTAAGCTCCATACAGCATTCGATTGATTTTGCAATTGCTTCGGCTTGTCCTCTTTCTTCTGCTCCTACACCTGGATATGCTCCTGGAGTATCAATAAAAGAGATTATGGGAATATTAAATTTGTTTGCTAAGTTCATTAATCTTATTGTTTTTCTATAACCCTCTGGTCTCATCATTCCAAAATTTCTCTCAATCCTACTATCTAAATCTTCTCCTTTTTCTTGACCTATAACTAAAACAGATTTTCCATTGAACTTTGCAAATCCAGTTAATACTGATTTATCCTCTCCATAATATCTATCCCCAGATAATGAAATGAAGTCTTCAAACAAATTATCAATAAAAAATTTTGCTTTAGGCCTATCTTCATGACGAGCAACCATAGTAGTCTGCCAAGGATCTAGATTAGAATAAATATTTTTTAATTTTTCATCTATTTCTGTTTGAGTGCTTGAAATTTTTTGAGTATCGACTTCTGATAATCCCTCTTGATTGTAAGGATCTTTCAATTTTTCTATTTCGTTTTCTAGATCTTTAATTTCTGTTTCAAAATTTAGATAATTTTTCATATTTTATTTATAGCGGATGGTTAAAATACAAAAAAGGCAATAAAATGATATTAAATAAGGTGTAATTCTTATTAATTGACTTAAATCATTTAACAGATACAAATTCATTATCGGGAGAGACTATTTATAGCGCCGAAGGAGCAACCACCCCGGAAACTCTCAGGCAAAAGGACCGATTAAAGCATAACACTCTGGAAAGAGATTGATTTCCGCCGAAGGAGTAAAGCTCTCAGGCAAAAATACAGATGGGGTACGAAATTTAGTGCTATGCAAGAAAAATATATTAAAATTAATAATCTTCAAGTATCTGAAAAGCTATCAAACTTCGTAAATGATGAATTATTAAAAAATACAAATGTATCTTCAGAAAATTTTTGGTTAGGTCTAGAAAAAACTCTTGATGACTTAGCACCAAAAAATAAACAATTAATTAAATTAAGGGAAGATTTACAGAAGAAAATAGATGATTGGCATATCAAAAATAAAGGTAAAGAATTTAATTTAGATGAGTACAAAAAATTTTTATTGGAAATTGGTTATTTAAAAAATGAAGGACCTGATTTTAAAATAGAGACTGAAAATGTTGATGAAGAAATTGCAAGTATAGCTGGACCTCAGTTAGTTGTACCTGTCATGAATGCAAGGTATGCATTAAATGCTGCGAATGCAAGATGGATGAGTTTATATGATAGTCTTTATGGTACTGATGTAATTGAACAGTCTGAAGATAGCGTATCTGAAAGATATGATCCTTTAAGAGGTGAAATGGTTATAAAATATGGAAGAGATTTTTTAGATAAATACTTTCCATTAGCCGGATTAAGCTGGAAAAAGATTACAAGTTTTGCTGTAAAATATGGTAAATTAAAAGTTTTAAAAGGTGCTGATATTTATGATTTGGAGGACGAAAATAAATTTGTTGGGCACAGAGGCGAAAGTGATAATCCGTCTGCAATTATTCTAAAGAATAATAATTTACATATTGAAATTCTAAAAGACTCAAGAGCTTTTGCTGCTCAACAAGATCATGCAGGTATTAGTGATATTATACTAGAATCTGCAGTGTCAACAATTTGTGATAATGAAGATAGTGTAGCAGCCGTTGACTCAGAAGATAAAATTATTTGTTATCGAAATTGGCTAGGTCTAATGAAAGGAGACCTTAAATCAAAATTTGAAAAAGAAGGAAAATTATTTGAGAGAAAATTAAATCCACACAGAAGCTATATTTCAAAAGATGGGAAAGGTTTAAAGTTACATGGCAGAAGTCTTTTACTTGTAAGAAACGTTGGTCATCTAATGACTAACCCTTCAATTTTATTGAGTGATGGAAGTGAAATACCTGAGGGTATTATGGATGCATTTATGACTACAGCAGCTGCGCTGCATGATATTAAAAATAAAAATAATTCAAGAACTGGATCAGTTTATATTGTAAAACCTAAAATGCATGGTCCAGATGAGACTGCATTTACAGATTTAATTTTTTCTAAAGTTGAGGAAGTTCTAAATTTACCTAAGTACACTTGTAAGATTGGTATTATGGATGAAGAGAGAAGAACATCAGTAAATTTAAAAGAATGTATTAGAAGTCTTAAAAATAGAGTTTTTTTTATTAATACTGGATTCTTAGATAGAACTGGTGATGAAATGCATACATCAATGGAAGCTGGTCCTATGATTAAAAAAGGTGATATGAAGTCATCTAAATGGATTAATGCATACGAAAACAACAATGTTGATATTGGTTTAAGTTGTGGATTTTCTGGTAAAGCTCAAATTGGAAAAGGAATGTGGGCAATGCCCGATAAAATGAAAGATATGATGGAGCAAAAAACAGGACATTTAAAAGCAGGTGCAAACTGTGCGTGGGTTCCTTCTCCAACAGCAGCTGCGCTACATGCTTTACATTATCATGAAATAAATATTTTTAACGAACAAAAAAAATTAATTGATAGAGAATCGGCTAAGCTTGATGATCTCTTAGCAATCCCAATAGCAGATAGACCTAATTGGTCTGTAGAGGATATAAATAAAGAAATTTCTAATTCTGCACAAACTTTATTAGGGTATGTTGTAAGATGGGTCGATCAAGGTGTAGGTTGTTCTAAAGTGCCAGATATTAACAACATAGGTTTGATGGAAGACAGGGCCACTCTTAGGATTTCATCTCAGCATATAGCAAACTGGATACACCATGGTATTACAACAAAAATACAAGTAACTGAAATAATGAAAGAGATGGCAAAAATAGTAGACGATCAGAACAAAGATGATCCACTATATGTTAAAATGAGTAATGATTATGAAAATTCTATAGCATTTCAAACTGCTTGCGATTTAGTGTTTAAAGGTAAAGAACAACCTTCGGGTTATACTGAACCATTACTTCATTTAAATAGATTGAAAAAAAAATCTAATCTGAGTTCGAAACCAAATTAGATCGATTTTTAAAAGCAGAAAATAAAGTCCCATCATCTAAACTTTCAATCTCTCCTCCAACTGGTAAACCTTGTGCTAATTTAGTAATTTTAACATCTAAGTTTTTTAGACTATCTTGAATGTAGTATGCAGTTGTTTGACCTTCAACAGTTGCACTAGTTGCAAGAATTACCTCTTCGATTTTATCTCTATTAACTCTTTCAACTAATGAATTAATTAATAAATCTTCTTTTCTTTGGCCAACTGAGGAAATAGTTCCTCCTAAAATATGAAAATAGCCCTGAAATATATTTGAATTTTCAATCGACCATTGGTCTGCAATATCCTCTACTACACAAATTTTGTTATATTTTTCTTTTGTATTCTCACAATTTAAACAACCATTTGAATTTGACTTTAAGGCACCACATGAATTGCATCTAACTACATTTTTGTAAACCTGTGCCAATGTATTTGCCATAGGTTTTACAAGTTCGTCACGATTATTAATTAATTTTAAAACAATTCTTTTTGCTGATTTGGGACCTAAGCCTGGAAGTTTTGAAATTAATTTAATTAATTCTTCTATCTCACTGATGTTTTGCATTTATTATAAAGGCCATTTAAAACCAGGGATTCCAAAACCTCCAGTTGCTTTTGAAATTTCCTCAGTTGTTTTTGATTTAAGTTGAGATTTAGCACTATTATGTGCTGCAACAATTAAATCTTCAATTATAGTTTTGTCCTCATTCATAATTTCATCAGATAACTTTATTGTTTGCATCTCTCCCTCTCCATCCAAAGTTATCTTTACAGAATTTGAACCTGAAACTCCTTCAACTCTAATTTCCTTAATCTTTTGTTGGCTTTCTTTCATTTTTGCCTCAAGTTCTTTTGCTTTATCTAAAATTTTACTAAAATCAGTCATTATCAACTCCATCTTTGTTTGAATTTACATCTATTAATTCTGCATCAGGAAATTTATCCATCACACTTTTATATATTTCTGAATTTTTCATTTCATCAATTAACTGTTTTTTTACATTTTTTTCTTTATCTTTTACTGACATTTGCCCTTTTAATTTACTAAACGTAATAATCCATCTTTCACCAGTCCATTCAAAAAGCTTTGATGATAAATCTTTTACAAAATCTTTATCTAAACTTTCATTAAAAGATATTTCAATTCTATTTTTTTCAAATTTTACAAGATTAACATTTTTTTCTAATTCGTATTTGAGTTTGATCTCTTTTTTTTTTGAACAAATTTCAATTAAATCCTCAAATGCATTTATATTAATTTTACGTTCTGCTTTAATTTCTGTCTGCACTTCTGGTTTTATTTTTTCTTCCTGTGCAACATTCTTAATTTGATTTATTGTTTTAGAAGTTAATTCAGTTTCTGTATTCTTTATAAAATTTTCACTCTTCAACTCAGCCTCAAGATTTTCAATTTTATTTTCAGATTTTACAGAACTTAAATGCATTAGTCTTATTAAAAACATCTCAATTGAAAGGTGTTGATTAGAAACTATGTCTATCTCTTCAAGAGAAGAGATGGCAAATTGCCAAAATAATATTAATACCTTTGAGTCTATTTGATTTGATAAATTTTTAATTTTAGAAAATTCTTCGTCATTTAATGAAAAGTTTGTACTTTCTAAAGTCAATGAATTAATATTTTTAAAGTAATAAAGCAACTCTAAGAAATCATTAATAAAAACCTTTGGTTCAACACCTTGGTCATAAATTTTTCTATAAATATTTATTACCTTTGTTTCTTCACCTTTTAAAATTAGCTCAAACAAATCGATTAATTGAGATTTATCAAAATATCCAAAAATTTTCTGAGCTGAATTTAAGTCTAATTCTTTTCCTTCATCTAAACTTAATAGTGCTCTATCGAGCAACGATAACGAATCTCTAACAGAACCCTCAGAAATTTTTACTATAAGCTTTAAAGCATCGTCACTTATTTTTCCATTTTCCTTGTCCTTGATTTTTTTAATAAACTCTAATAATTCTGAGGATTTAATTCTAGATAGATCAAATCTTTGACATCTAGATACTACTGTAATTGGAATTTTTTTAATTTCTGTAGTTGCAAAAATAAATTTTAGATATTCTGGTGGTTCCTCTAAAGTTTTTAATAAAGCATTAAATGCTTGTTTGCTTAACATATGAACTTCATCAATAATGAAGATTTTATATTTAGCCGAGGTCGGCCCATATCTTGAAAATTCGATTAAATCTCTTACGTCATCAACACCTGTTTTGCTTGCAGCATCCATTTCAAGCACATCTATATGGCTAGACTCACTTATAGATTTACAGCTTTCACAAAAGTTTTCTTTACATAAATTCTCGATACCATTTGAACAATTAAGTGCTTTTGCAACAATTCTTGCTGTTGTGGTTTTTCCAATTCCCCTTATTCCAGTGAACAAATATGCATTAGGTGTTTTGTCAGCTTTAATCGAATTGGTAATAGTTTCTGCAACAACCTCTTGACCAATAAGATCATCAAAAGTTTGTGGTCTGTATTTTAATGCTAATACTTTTGAGTTATTATTCATATATCTATAAGGAGACTAGAACCTGAATAACTGTCTCTACGACTGCTTCCGTTAAGATCTGGTCGGGTTCAAGCAGCATCCACCTCTAGCCTCCAAAACCATTATAGCAGTTAAAATTTCTAATCTACAAGAAAAGATTCTTATTTTTTTTGTCTTAAGTTATCTGCTTCGAAAACACCTAGAACGTGAAAATCCTCACAATGTAGACCTAGCTCTTCAAGAGATTTCTGAACTTTTGGATCTTCAATGTGTCCATCCAAATCACATAAGAAAAAATAAGATTCGAAACTATTTTTTTCTGGATAACTTTGTAGTTTAGTTAAATTTACACCATTAATAGCAAAAC
>CACJCG010000008.1 GCA_902591845.1 uncultured Pelagibacteraceae bacterium | reverse complement strand
GATAAAATTTTTAAAAAAGTTAAAAAATTAAAAGTAGGAGATCCATTAGATCTAAAATCGAATATGGGATCTATGATTTCAAAAGGACATTTACAAACTGTTGACGGATATATCCAAAAAGGAATCGATGAAGGGGCAAAACTTTTATCTGGAGGTGTTTCAGATAATAAGCAAAAAGGTTTTTATGCAAAACCAACTTTATTTGATGGATTAAAAGAAAATATGACGATCGCTCAGGAAGAAATATTTGGACCAGTGCTTGGTGTTTTAACGGTTAAAAATGATGAAGAAGCTTTAAAAATTGCTAGTAATTCTAAATATGGATTACATGCAAGTGTATTTACTCAAGATATAAATAGAGCATTCCATTTAGCTAAAAGTTTACCTTGTGGAACTGTGTCAGTGAATACTTTTTCTGAAGGAGACATCAAAACTCCATTTGGTGGATATAAACAATCTGGTTCACTAAGTAGAGATCAAGGTACTGAAGCTTTAAATTCATTTCTACAAACAAAAACAATCTGGATAAGTCATAATTAATTGATGATCAAACCATACAAGATAAGTGTACCTAAAAGTACACTCAATAATATTTATAAAAAAATAAGAGCCTATCCATGGAAGATGATGCAAAATGTAAATGGATGGGAATATGGAACTAATTATGATTTTCTAAAAAAAATATCTCAATATTGGGTTTCAAAATATAATTGGAAAAAATTTGAAAACAAAATTAATTCTTTTAAAAACTATAAGACTAATGTTGATGGTATAAATCTACATTTTATAATTGAGAAGAGTAAAAACCCTAAATCGAGACCTTTATTACTTTTGCACGGATGGCCAGGTAGTGTAATTGAATTTTTTGAGATTATTCCAAGACTTGCTCATCCTGAGAAATTTGGAGGAAAAATTGAAGATGGATTTGATGTAATTGTTCCTTCATTACCAGGATTTGGTTTTTCGACACCAATTAAAAAAGCTTTAGGTCCTAGAAAGATTGGCAAAATATTAAATAAATTTATGGTCAAAAATCTAGGTCATAAAAATTATGTTGTACAAGGTGGAGATTGGGGAGCAACTATTGCAGCTTGGATTGGTCTTGATAGTGCAAAAAATTGTAAAGGAATTCATATTAATTGCTTGCCGATTAGACATCCAAAAGGACCAAAAAATATAAAAGAAAAAAAATGGGAAGAAAAATTTAATTTTGATCAAATAATGCAGGAAGGATATAGAACTCAACAAGCTACAAAACCTCAAACCTTATCTTATGCAATGATAGACAGTCCGGTAGGAACCGCAGCATGGATTTTAGAAAAATTTCACGGTTGGTCTGACCTTAACAAAGGCAAAATAGAAAAAACATATTCAAAAGATGAATTAATATCAAATATAATGATCTACATAATTACTAATAGTTTTAATACTTCTGCTTGGATATATTTTGGAAGAAGAAAGGAAGGTGGTAGATCTTTCCCCAAAAATTTCAAAAAAATAAAAGTCCCTACAGCAATAGCGGAATTTCCAAAAGAAATGCTTGAATGGCCTCCTAAATCATACGTTAAAAGAATTTTTAACATAAAAAGATGGAAAAAATTTTCAAGAGGTGGTCATTTTGCAGCTTTAGAGGTTCCAAATTTACTAATAAGTGATATTAAGAATTTTTTTAATAAAGACATAAAAATATTCAAATAAGTGAAAACACCTCTTTTAAAAATACAAATCATTAAGATTTTTCAAAAATATGGTTTAAGTAAAGATCATGCTTTGATTTCTGCCAATGCATTAATCAATGCTGAACTAGTCGGTGCATATGGACATGGTTTATCAAGACTTAAAATGTACTGTGATCGAATTTCCAAAAAAGTAATTAATCCGAAACCAAAAATTAAAATTAAAAAAATTTCTTCTTCTGTTTCACACATAGATGCAAAAAATAGTATTGGTTTTGTTGCAGCTGATCTAGGTATTAAAACTGCAATTAAACATGCACAAAAAACTGGAATGGGAATGGTAGCAGTTAAAAATAGTGGTCACTATGGTTTGTCGGGTTATTACGCTGAACAAGCAGTAAAGAAAAATTTAATTACAATGATCTATACAAATGCTCCTCCAGCAGTTGCTCCACATGGTGCTTTAAAATCTTTATTTGGTACAAATCCAATTTGTTTTGGATCACCTACTGGTTCTAAAATTCCTTTTATTTTAGATACATCAATTTCAGTAATTAACAGAGGTAAAATTAGAGTTGCTGCAAGAAATAATCAATCAATTCCTGCGGGAGTTGCTTTAGATAAATTTGGCAAACCAACTACAGACGCAAAAAAAGCATTAGCCGGAGTTCAATTACCAATTGCAGGCTTTAGAGGATCGGGACTTGCTTGGATGGTAGATATATTAAGTGGAGTTTTAACTGGAGGAAATCATGCAGGAAGAGTTAAAGATCCTTTTGATGATTTTTCTGGTCCACAAAATATTGGACATTTATTTATAACTTTTAAGGCAAATTTATTTCAGAAAAATTATAACCAACGAATTAAAGAAAATATTAAAACAATAAAAAAACTTCCTAAGATTAAAGGAGTTAAGGAAATAATGTATCCAGGCCAAAATAAATTTAACCGGTATAAAAATAACTCAAAAAAAGAAATTTCTATACCGGATATAATTAAGAAAGATCTGGAAAACTTAATAAGTTAACATCGTCAGAGCACCCAAAGAAACGATAACAGATGATAAGATTATTGTTCGTTTAACTTTTTCCTTCTTCTTTTCTTCTAAAAGTCTTTGCTTTAGAACATCCACGTTAACCCTTTTTGGGGTTACGACATATTGAGAGGGGGTCTCTACAATCTCGGATGTTCTATTTAAGCTTTCTGTACTCATATTTAATTTATAAGTATAATTTTAATCATTATTAGTTAATTTTTTACATACTAGGGTTGTCCAAAATGGGTTGACTCATTATTTGATATTGTTCATATTGGGTTTTTTTTAAAAACATGAGCACTTTACCCAGTATATCCGAGCACATTGATGAGAAGATTATTAATAAAGTAATTCAAGATAACTTTGCCGCACTAGCACCCTGTTATTTTACTTTAACAAGTAATTGGTTTGTGAGAGCCTATGATCATTGGAAAGACATAGATAAGTTCGTCATCATTATATATTTGATACATCAAGACCTTGTATATTTCAGGCAAAATGGACTAAAAATTAATTACGAAACGTTTTACGAAAAAAAATCAATTGAAATTGATAAAATTAACATTTCAGACATCTCAAAAGATCTAGGAGTTCCTAAAGAAAGTGTTAGAAGAAAAGTTTTAGAATTAGAAAAACAAAAAGTAATTAAAAGAATTGGTAAAAAAATTTTTGTTGTTAGAGATACACTTTACTCAGCTAAAGCAGTCGAAACTCTTACAGAGGTTGCAACTCTATTACATGAATTTAGTAAAATTTTAAAAAAAGAAAAACTAGTAACTGAAGTTTATACTGTTAAAGAAATAATATTAGCAATAAAAGAAAATTTTTCCTACTGCATGTATCAGTTTAATAAATTTTGGTTTATTTATATCAATAGATGGAGAAATGAGCTTAAAGATTTAGAAACTTTGGGTATTGGTATGGTTGTATTAATAAACGCAGTTAAAAATAAAGATTTTGTTCCAAAAAAAAATATGCGTTCCTACCATAAAGAACTTATGGACTCTGATAATAGAGGTGTAAATGCCATGTCAATTTCTGAGATAACTGGTATTCCAAGACCTACTGTTGTGAGAAAACTAAAATATTTAATTAATAAAAAATATCTTCATATAAATGAAAAAAAATTAATTACATTCAATGCTAAAGATAGTGCTTTTATAACAACTAAGGGAATGGTGAATAAAAATATGATTAGCTTAAGCCATTTTATCTATAAAGTTTTTAATCAAATAAGAATAATAAATTCTTAATTAGACTTTCTTAAAATATAAATAAAAATAAATCCCGTTATATACATGATTAGTGCATAAGCAGCTGTTGGTATTGCGTATAAAATATCAGTGCCAAATATTTGAGTAGAAACAAATATAGCCAAAGTACCATTTTGTAATCCACATTCTAAAGCAATACACCTCATTTGTTTAATTCCTGAAGTAAAAGCTTTCGCAATGTAGTATGCAATAGCCATCATCGATACATTTAATATTAAAGTAATTAAACCAGCTTGCATTATAAAACTAATTAAATTTTCTCTTTCTTCATAAAACGCTGCGAAGAAGAAAATTACAAATAAAACAATATTAAGTTTGTTAAATATTCCAACTTTAGATGATATAAAATTTTCAGCAACTTTTCTGATAATCATTCCTAAAATTACAGGAACCGTTACAACTAAAAACATTTTTAGTGCTATTCCTGTCATTGAAATATTTTGTGATATTTCTGTTATTCCAAGGAAATCTGCAGATGTAAAAATTATCAACGGAACAGTAATTATACTTAATAAACTAATTACAGCAGTCAAAGATATTGATAATGCAACATCTCCATCAGCAAATTTTGTCATAATATTAGATGTAACTCCACCTGGAGCTGCAGCTATGATCATAACCCCTATTGCTATTTCTGGCGGTGCTCTAAAAATTAAAATTAATATGTATGCTACAATTGGAAGAATTATTAATTGAGAAATAAAACCTACAATAAAATCTTTTGGTGTTTTTAATACTCTTCCAAAATCTTCTAGTTTTAATCCTAGACCTAAGCCTAGCATTATTAAAGCCAATATAATTGGCGCTATCTTAGTTACTATTTCCAAATCTTCTCCCTCCCCCTCAAGAAAGAACTGATTAACTATATATCATTTAAGAAGATAAACAAATTTTAAACCTGTAAGTGAATATCTTAATAAAACAGTAACATTTTTCTTTATTTCATAATAAGTTTTTTAGAATAAATATAAACTTAGAGAGGAAATAATGAAAAATCTTATTAAGATAGCATCTATTGTCCTTCTTTTTTCAATCACATTGTTTGGTCTTACAAACAAAGCTTCTGCTGCAAAATTAACTTTATATTGCAGTGTAGAAATTGATGTTTGTGAAATGCTTGAACAAGCTTATGAAAAAGAAACAGGCACAAAAGTTGCGATGACAAGAGCAAGTAGTGGTGAAACTTTTGCGAAAATTAAAGCAGAGGGATCTAATCCAAAAGGAGATGTTTGGTTTGGTGGAACAGGTGATCCACACTTAACAGCTGCTCAGGAAAATTTAACTGAAAAATATAAATCAAAACATTTTGATGATTTATTACCTGCAGCACAAAACCAAGCTAAAAATGCTGATTATAAATCAGTAGGGATTTATGTTGGTGCATTAGGTTTTGGATACAATAAAGATCTTTTGGCTAAAAAAGGTCTTCCAGCTCCAAAATCATGGATGGACTTAACTAAACCTATTTATAAAGGTGAAATCCAAGTAGCAAATCCAAATTCATCTGGAACTGCTTACACAACTTTAGCTACAATTCTTCAAATTTTTGGAGAAGACAAAGGTTGGGATTACATGAAAAAACTTCATGCAAATATCAATACATACACAAAATCTGGTTCTGCTCCTATTAAAGCAACTGGAAGAGGTGAAAACTTAATTGGTATTTGTTTTCAACACGATGGTGTTAAACAAACTAAAAAAGGTTTGCCTGTTGTAACGGTATCTCCTGCTGAGGGAACTGGTTATGAAGTTGGATCAATGAGTATTATTGCTGGTGCAAGAAATATGAAAGAAGCTAAAAAGTTTTATGACTGGGCATTAAGTCCTGCAATACAAACTATGGTTTTCACTTCAGGAAAATCTTTGCAAGTACCATCAAATACTAAAGCAAAAGCTGATCCTGATGCTCCAGATTTATCTACAATTAACTTAATTGATTACAATTTTAAAGTTTATGGAGATAAAAGTACTAGAGCGAGCTTGTTATCCAAGTGGGATAACGATGTATCTGTAATTCCTAGATAATTTTAGGAATTAATGAGAGGACTCGTTATCTGTTGGATGCTCATAGGAGGATTGGGCTTCCTAGTCTTTCCATGGTATGTAACAGGTGACGGGTTTTTCTCAATAAACTGGATACTTGAATATTCTTTAGAGGATTATGGTTCTGTATTACCTCAAGTATTTATAAATAAAAAATATTGGCTTTTACCGATATTAGTTCCATTAATTTTTCCTTTAACAACATTTAAATTAAATCAGAATAATCCGATATATTCTAAAATTTTCTTATACTCAGGGTTAATTGGTTTTTTTTACTTTTTTCTTCAGGGATTTTCTATTGGTATAAGAGGATGGAATTTTGAAATTTTACAATCTATTTTTGGTGATGTAGAAAATCAATTTGGTGTTGGTTCAGGTGCAGTTTTAACTTGTTGTACATTTGTATTTTATATCACTCATGGTCTTTCAGCACGTGGGTGGTTGAATGGGGATAATTTTATAGTTGGAAGTATAGGTAGTATTATAATTTTAGTTTCAACTTTTGTATTTTTTCCAATTTTCAGAATGTTTGCAGTTGCTTTTAAAGGAACCGAAGGTGGATATGAAATAAGTAATTTTTCAGACAAAATATTTAATAAAGGAATTTGGGGGCTGGATTGCCTTTATAGTGATTATGCTTGTGGTGTTTTTTGGAATACTGTTACTATGGGTACACTCACTGCATTTTCATCAACAATTTTGGGGTTAGCTTTTGCTTTATTAGTTGCAAGAACTAGTTTCAGATTTAAAAAAACAATTAGAGTATTATCTGTATTACCAATAATTACTCCACCATTTGTAATTGGATTAGCGATAATAATTTTATTTGGAAGAACTGGTGTTGTGAGTTCGTTTCTTGAATGGGGATTTGACATTGAACCTTCTAGATGGATTTATGGTTTACCAGGAATATGGTTTGCCCAAACACTTGCTTTTACCCCTATTGCATTTTTAGTTTTAATTGGTGTTGTTGAAAGTGTTAGTCCATCTATGGAAGAAGCATCCCAAACATTGAGGGCTTCTAAATGGCAAGTTTTTAAAACAGTTACTTTGCCATTAATGAGACCTGGAATAGCAAATGCGTTTCTACTTGGTTTTATAGAAAGTTTAGCAGACTTTGGTAACCCTTTGGTTCTAGGAGCAGAATACGATGTATTATCTACCGAAATATTTTTTGCAATTGTTGGTGCACAGTACGATGAAACTAAAGCAGCAATATTAGCTATGATTTTATTATCTGTTGTTCTAGTAGTATTTTATTTACAAAACCAATGGTTAGGAAAAAAATCCTATATTTCAATTTCAGGTAAAGGAGATAGTGGTGTTCATCCTGAACTCCCAAATAAAACAAAATGGGTAATTTATTCAACCGTGCTTCCTTGGGCTTTATTAACATTTATAATTTATGTAATGATCATGTTTGGTGGATTTGTAGAAATGTGGGGTGTCGATCATAGTTTTACGTTAAGACATTATATTGAAGCTTTTAGTGTTGATTGGGTAAAAGAAAGAGGTTTCCTTTGGACTGGAACTGCTTGGAATTCATTTAATACTACATTTACGATAGCTCTTATTTCTTCTCTACCAACTGCTGCAATAGGAATTTTAACTGCATATCTTCTAACAAGACACAGATTCAAAGGAAAAAATGCTTTTGAATTTGGTACTATGTTAAGCTTTGCAATACCTGGAAGTGTTATCGGTGTAAGTTATGTTTTTGCTTTTAATGTTCCTCCTCTTGAAATAACAGGAACTGGAATAATCTTAGTAATTGCATTTGTATTTAGAAATATGCCTGTTGGAGTTAGGGCAGGAATAGCTGCTATGAACCAGCTTGATCCACACTTAGATGAAGCTTCATCTACTTTAAACGCCTCTAGCGCCCAAACATTTAGGAATATAATACTTCCTTTGCTTAAGCCTGCAATTACAGCATCTTTAGTTTTTAGTTTTGTAAGAGCTATGACTGCAATTAGTGCTGTTATCTTCTTGGTAAGTGCAAATTATGACTTAGCTGTTTCATACATACTTGGTCGATTAGAAAATAATGACTATGGACTTGCAATAGTGTATTCATCTGCATTAATTGTAGTAATGTTGATTACAATTACTTTGATGCAATTAATAATAGGAAAACGTAAATTAGGAAGAAGAGATCAGGCAGCTGGAATTTTACAAGGAAATTTAGGATAATGAAAAAAGCAGAAGTAAAGTTTGAAAATATAACAAAAAAATTTAATGAAACTACAGCGGTAGATAATGTTAGCTGTAAATTTGAAGCTGGAACTTTAACTACTTTACTTGGTCCATCTGGTTGTGGAAAAACTACTTCACTAAGAATTATTGCAGGTCTAGAAAGAGCTACAAGTGGTAAAATATTAGTAGATGATGAAGACGTAACATTATTGCCTGCAACTGACAGAGATGTATCAATGGTATTTCAATCTTATGCTTTGTTTCCACACATGAGTGTAATTGAAAATGTTTCGTATGGCTTAAAAATGGTCAATGTAAATAAGGAAGAATATATTCAAAAATCTTTAGAAACTCTAAAATTGGTAAATTTAGAGGGGTATGAAAATAGGATGCCATCAGAACTATCTGGTGGACAGCAGCAAAGGGTTGCGGTTGCAAGAGCAATTGTGTTGGAGCCAAAAGTACTGCTTTTCGATGAACCTCTTTCTAACTTAGATGCAAAATTAAGAAGACAAGTAAGAGAAGATATTAGAGAAATTCAACAAAAATTAGGAGTTACAACTATTTATGTAACCCATGATCAAGAAGAAGCGTTAGCTATTTCTGATAAAGTTATTGTGATGAATAATGCAGTCATCGCCCAAGAAGGTAGTCCAAAAGATCTTTATAATTTTCCACAAAATAAATTTGTAGCTAATTTTATTGGTGATGCGAATGTTATAAAAGCAGAAATATTAAATAAACAATCAAATTCTTATGATTTAAAAATAGCTGAAATGAAAATTAAAGTTCAGAGCGATAAAGAATTAGGAGAAACTGTCACTGTAGCACTTAGACCTGAAAAAATTTCAATAAACAAAGATAAAAAAGAAAATTCTATTCATGCAACTGTAAATAATGCATCATTTGTTGGAAACAGCTATCAATACATATTAAATTCAAACGCTGGGAAACTGTTTGTAATTTCTGGAGAAACAAATGACACATTTAAAGTTGGAGAAGAGGTCTTTTTGAGTATAAATGACAAAGAAGTAAAAATTCTTAACGATTAAATATTATGCTCTCAAGTAAAGAAATTGTATGCCCAAATAACCTTCTAGATTTAGCTCACAAAAAAAAAGGTGTTAAAGTAGCTGTTGTTAATGCTGGAAAACCACTTCCAATGCTATCTATTCAAGATGCGGTAAATGAAAATTTAATTGAACCAATTTTTATTGGTCATGACGTAGAAATACAAAAATGTGCTGAAGATATTGGTTGGAATATTTCTAAATATGAACTTATTCATGAACCAGTAGAAAATGATACTGCTAAAATTGCTGCTAAACTTGCAAGTGAAGATAAAGTTAAAATAATTGTTAAAGGACACATTCATACAGATGTTTTAATGAAAGAGGTTTTAAAACGTGAATATAATTTGTTAGGTAAAACAAGACTAAGTCATATTTGGCATATGAGCATTGGTAAAGATGACAAACCTTTAATAATTACTGATGGAGCATTAAATGTTTTACCTAATATAAAAACTAAAATGCATATCTTGAAAAATGTAATAAATTTTTCACACAGGATAGGAATTGAAAGACCAAAAATATCTGTATTATCAGCTACAGAGGAAGTTTTAGAAAGTGTTCCAAGTTCCGTTGAAGCTGCAGAGATTACAAAATTAGCCAAAGAAGAAAATTTAAATGCTGATGTATTTGGACCTTTAGCTTTTGATAATAGTATTTCAAAAAAGTCAGCAGCTATTAAAGGAATTAAAAATTTAGTTGCTGGAGAAGCAGATGTATTATTAGTGCCAAGTGTTGAGGCAGGTAATGCCTTGGTTAAAATGCTTATATACTTTAGTGGCGCATGTGCTGCAGGAGTAGTAGTGGGTGGAAAAGTGCCAGTCGTAATAACTAGTAGATCTGATGAGGCTCAAGCACGGTTAGCTTCAATTGCAGCTGCAGTAGTCGCTTTAGACTAAATGTTTCATTGAATTTCAAAAGAAATTCATTTAAATAAACTGAAATTTTAAAGGAGAGAAATGGCAATTACATACTTAAAAAAATCACCAAAAACATCATCAACTGACGACACAAAAACAAGAGAAATAGTAGAAAATATTCTGAAAGATATTGAGACTAGTAAAGAAGAAGGCTGTAAGGAGCTTTCGAAAAAATTTGATAAATATGAAGGTGATGTAATTGTTTCAAAAGAAAAAATTGAAGAAATAAAAAAAAATTTAGATCAAAAAACTAAAGATGATATTCAGTTCTCTCATGAAAGGGTTAGAAAATTTGCTGAAGCACAATTAAAAAATTATGGTCAAGACTTTGAAGTTGAATTATCTGATGGTTTATTCGCAGGACAAAAGCTTATCCCTGTAAATACAGCAGGCTGTTATGTTCCTGCTGGAAGATATGCTCATATAGCTTCAGCTGTAATGAGTGTCACAACAGCAAAAGTAGCTGGTGTTAAAAATATTTTAGTTTGTAGTTCACCTAAACCTGGAGTTGGAGTACATCCATCAATTGTTTATACAGCTGACTTATGTGGAGCGGATGTAATAATGAATTTAGGTGGTGTGCAAGCCATTGCGGCAATGACCAATGGTTTATTCGGAAATGCTCCTGCAGATATTTTGGTTGGACCTGGAAACCAATTCGTTGCTGAAGCAAAAAGAATTTTATTTGGAAAAGTTGGTATAGATTTATTTGCTGGTCCAACAGAAATTGCAGTTATTGCAGACGAGACAGCAGATCCTGAAATGGTTGCATATGATTTAGTTGGACAAGCAGAACACGGTTACAATTCTCCAGCTTGGTTATTTACCAAAAGTAAAAAAGTTGCAGACTACGTAATGCAAAGAGTTCCAGAATTAATTGCAGATTTACCAGATCTACCAAAGGAAAATTCAGGTGCTGCATGGAGAGATTATGGTGAAGTAATTCTTTGTGATACTGATGAAGAAATCGCTAAAGTTAGTGACGAATACGCTCCAGAACATTTAGAAGTCCAAACTAAAAATTTACAGTGGTATCACGACAGGTTAAAAAATTACGGATCTTTATTCATAGGAGAAGAAACAACAGTTGCTTATGGAGATAAATGTTCGGGAACAAATCACATTCTACCAACAAAAGGTGCTGGTAGATACACAGGTGGTTTGTTTGTTGGCAAATTTATTAAAACTTTGAGTTTTCAAAGAATGACTAAAGAATCAACAAAAGAAGTTGGTGCAGCTTGTGCAAGAATTTCTAGATACGAAGGAATGGAAGCACATGCAAGAACAGGTGATGTAAGATTGAGAAAATACGGTTTTTCTAATTAGTAATTACTTAATTTTAAATCTAAATAAAGAGCTGCCGACCAAGAAAAATTGTTTGCCCCCATTGGTTTACCATTCTTGCAACTGTAATATTCATGAAATCCTTTTTTTTCTACCAACTTTATAGTGCTTTGTTTAATTTTTTTTGAGAATTTATCGTCTTTATTCTTTAAACCCTTGTATATAAACCAATTACAATTAATCCATACCGGGCCTCTCCAGTAACGTTTTTCCTCAAAGCTTTTGTGATTAGGTTTTATTGAAGAAAAGAAATATTTTTCCTTTAAGTTATGTTTTTTTAATTTTTTAATTAAAACTTTATTTATCTTTCGATTATTAATGTCTGCAAATAAAATCAAATAATTTGTTATTGATGGGACTAATATTTTTTTTTTATTTCTTAAATCAAAAGAAAAAAAAGTGCCTTTTTTTTTGTCAAAAAATTTTAAAATATTTTTTTCAGTAATTTTTAAATAATTTTTTATTTTTGAGCTATTAAGATTAAATTTGTTCAATAATATAATTAAATCTTTATTTGCTTTAAGGAATATTGAGTTAAAACCAATATCAACTACATTAAATAATGCTGTTCTGAATATTTTTTTTGGATTATATTTCTTTTTTCTTAGATCATTTTTGATCGTCACATATCTGTCATAATCAATATTTAGAGGTCTGTGTTCTGGATTAATAACTTTGTTATCAGCTCTTTTATATTGAATATTTTTTTCAATTATCACTTTATTCATTGGTTCATCCCAAAGTGAAGAATTATCATAACCACTTTCCCAAGGATGCAGAATTGAAACCAAACCAGTTTTATTTGGATCCCTATATTGAATAAACCACTCATGAGATTTTTTAATTTTAATTATAATTTTTTTAATTTCTAATTTTTGTTTTTTTGTAATTTTATTTTTATCTATTATTTGTTTTAAAATACTTGCAAGTACTGGTGGCTGAGTTATCCCAGATGAGCGAATTTTGTTCCCACAATTCCAAGCAGTATGATTAGGATAATAGTTTGTGTCTGTATTATGAAACAATATATGTGGAACCATTCCATCTTTCCATTGCCCATTTAAAAGTGTCTTTATTTCTTTTAATGCAAAATTTAAATTAAAATAAGAGTATCCTAATGCAATGAATGCTGAATCCCAATTCCATTGAGCAGGATAAAGTTTGTTATTTGTGGGTAAGGTATATCCTCTTTTTCTATTTCCAGTTAAAATTTTTTGAGCATTTTTAATAAACTTATTCATTATCCTTTAACGCTTCCTGCTGTTAAACCGCTAACTAGATATTTTTCAAAGTAAACAAATATAAATAAAACTGGTAATGTAACAACTACAGAGCCTGCCATTAAATATTGTCTTGGCGTTTCTGCATCTCCACTTAAATATTGAATAGCTCTTGATAATGTAAATGAATTTGGATTGTCTAAAAACATTAAAGAAAATAAAAACTCATTCCAAGCAATCATAAAAACATACAAAGCAACAGACGAAATCGCAGGAATGCTTAAAGGGATTATAATTTTTGTTATAATTCCAAACCAACTTAATTTGTCTAAAATTGCAGCTTCCTCTAATTCTTTTGGTATGCTTTTGAAGTATCCTTGTAACATATAAATAGCTACTGGAAGTGTTGTTGCCGTATAAACAATTAATAAACCTTCTATTGAATTACGTAAACCTAATTGACTAAATATTGTATACAACGGAATAACAAGAACGATTGCAGGAAACATATATATTATAAGTATAGATGTAGATAAAAATGTTTTTCCAAAGAAATTTAATCTTGCAACTGCATAAGCAGCAGGTATTGCAAAAAGAAGAGTGATAATAACGGTGCCAACAGAAACAATAGTGCTCGTTACAATATATTTTCCAAATTTGTAAGATTTAAAAATTACAAAATAAGATTTAAATAAATCTTTTATATCTTGTCCAAAATTAATACTAAAATCTAAAGGATTCACTAATAAAGCTATTTGTGTTTTGAAACTTGTTACTAACATCATATAAAATGGAAAAAGTATTACAAAAGAGAAAAATAAAATCCCAAATAAAGTTAAGAAGTCAAATAAAATTACTTGTGTAGAGTGCTCTTCTTTTAAACCTATAAAACTATATTTACTAATTTTATTAGTGAAAAAATATATTATTAAAAAACTCCTAAATTATACCACACGGGCAATTTTTGAATTAAGTATCCGTCACAAAAGACAAATATAGATGAAAAAATAATTGATTTATAAAATGATTTAATTCTATCACCTATTCCTAAGTGAGCTAAAGATATTAAAACTCCAAAGATGAAAATTATTTCTATATTAAAGCTATTAATATTTAAACCTTGCAGCGTTGCTAATATCTTCCAAATCGAAATTAAAAAAATTAAGAAAAAAGTAGATATCAATGAAAATATTATCGTGTTCTTAGTTCTCATCTACCCTCTTTCCTAAAAGTTTAAAATAAAAAAACATAAACATTAAAAGTAATACAACGATTACAATTGAAACAGCTGAGCCCATTCCAATATCTGATATTGCAAAACCTTGTTGATAAACATTTATTGGTAAAGTTCTTGTTCCTGATGCGCCTCCTGTTAATAAAAAGACGTCCTCAAATTTATTAAAATTCCATATAAATCTAATCATGAATAATATTGAAATTACTGCGGTAATTTGAGGAAGTGTAATATTAAAAAATTTTTGAAAAGGACTTGCTCCATCAACATCAGCAGCCTCGTATAATTCTTTTGGAATAGCTTGAAGTCTCGCAAGAATAAATAAAAAAGCTAAAGGAAAATATCTCCAAATTTCAAACATTATAACTGTTGTAAGTGCTAATCTTAATTTAAAATCAAAACCCAAAATATTAATTTCAATATATTTTTGTCCAAGAAGATTTATTGGAGTTTCAATAATTTGGTAATTTATTAACAAACTATTTAATGTACCACTGTTAGGATCTAGTAAAAGTTCCCAAGTATAGGCTAAAGCTACTACTGGAGCAACATAAGGAAAAAGCAGAACGCTTCTCATGAATGTTCTTCCATAAAATTTTTGATTAACCATTTGTGCGGTTAAAATTCCAAATACTATTGAGCCAACTGTTCCAAAAAATGTATAATAAAAAGTTGTTAGTAGTAAATCTACAAATTCGTTTTCAAACAAAACTTTTTTAAAGTTTTTAAGAGTAAAATTGGTATTAAGTAGTATATTATCAGATTTTCCATCTAATTTTGGTTTATTTGATTTAAGCTTCTTTTTGTCTACTTTAGATCCATCTTTTGTTGCAAATATTACTTGAAAATTTTCCCTATATTTAGCTGGCCAATTTCCAAATTCACATTTTAAGTTATACTTTCTATAAGAACATCTTGGATCTAAATTTTTAATTTCAAAATTTTTTGGGAAATTATCTTGAAAAGAAACATCTCTAATTTCTTGAATTAATGAACTATTTCTTAATTTATATAATATTTTTATCTTAGAAGGCTCATCAGAAAAAGATTTTACAATTTTTTTTGCTCTTGGTTCTGGAATTCGAATATCTTTTAATTCAACTTCTTTAAAACTAATCCATATATTTGCAAAAATTGGAAATAAAATTATTGAAAAAACCAGAAGGACTGCAGGTAATGTTAGTATGTATGCAGTTTTTTTTTCTGTATTTGCTAAAGTGTCATTCATAAAAAAAGCGGATAATTTATATTATCCGCTTTTTTAAAAAATTTAAATTATTTGAATTTAGCTAATGATTTGTTAATCATATCAACAGCTTCATCGACATCAATTTGATCATCTATATAAAGTCTAGTGATTCTATTTATAAATTGAGAATTTATGACTTTTGATGCTCTTGATAGTTCGCCTTCTTTAACACCCCATCTATTTGCAGTATCCAATCCAGCTACAATATTATTAATAACATCAGGATCGTATAGATCTGACAAAGGTGCTTTTCTATCAACTCCAACAGGTAGTTTGCTCCATGCTTTTGTGAAAGCTTCAGGGTCACTTGAATTTCCTCTTCTTACAGGAAATTTACCTTCTGGAGCTATGGATAATGTGCTTGTGTAACCTTCATCCATTGAGTACATGATAAATTGTTTAGCTTCATCTGTATCAGCATCAGCTGTTATACCAAAATATCTAACATCAGCCCATGCAGCACCTTTTTTATTACTAGGTCCACTAAAATTAGTTATGAAACCAGTTTTAGAAGCTAGTTCAGGTGATGTAGGATCACTGTTAATTGTTGGTGGAGCCGAGTCTCTTAAACCAGCAAGCTCATCCATAATAAATGGAGACCAAATAATCATTGGAGTTTTTCCTGCAAAGTAAAGTGCTCTAGATTGTTTCCAGTACAATTCTCCTGGAGGACTTGCTTTTGCAATTACTTTATAAAACTCTAATGCTTCTTTTAATTTCTTACCTTGTTTCTTGATACCACCTTTTTTAACAATATTAACTCCATTTGCTAAAAGAACGTGCTCTAAAACTTGACTCATGAAATTTTCATCAGTCTTGGTAGCAGCTACAAACCCAAACATTCCATTTTGTTTTGAAAGTTTCTCAACTGCGGCCACAATATTCGCATAACTTGTAGGTGGCGCTAAATCAGCATTTTCAAAAAGGTCTTTTCTGTAAACAACCATTTGTGTCCATCCATCAACTGGAACTGCTGCAATTTTTGAACCCTTTTTTGCCATGTTAAGTGCACCTGGCGCAAATGTATCTTTACCAAGTTCTCTAACAACATCATTGTTTGCATCCACATCTAATATTCCTGCTTCTGCCCATGGTAATACATATTGTAAAGTATGATAGATCACATCTGGTAAATCACCTGCTGCGGCTGCGGCTGTAGCTCTAGTTCCCAAATCTTTTTCTTCAACTGGGATCACATCTACTTTAATACCTGTTTTAGCTTCAAAAGCTTTAGCCATTTCCTCTTGTTTTGCCATTCGGGCAGGCTGAACTTCTGTAGTCCAAAACTTTATATCTGCGTAAACAACATTCGAAATAAAAAATGAAACTACGCAGAATATTTTTATTATATTTTTCATTTCCCCTCCTAATTTATAATTTAAACTATATTAAAATGATTCTATTTAGCAAAGATACGAGGGCCACATATCAGATATGTGATTGATTCATGGTGATTATTCAAAAAATGGGAAAAAATTGAAATTTGTCAATTATAAGTTGTGTTATGATTTCAATCTTTTGCCTTTTTCATCAAAAATAAAAATGTCATTTAAATCAAATCCAATTTTATTTCCAATTTCTATATTGCTTGGGATTTTTGCACTTAATTGATGTTCATCTTTTTTCATATATACAATTTTCTCATTACCAAGATTTTCTATTAATTCTATTTCAGGATTAAAAGTATATTCAGTTTCTTGATTTGCTTTCAAATGCTCAGGTCTAATACCCACGAAATGTTTTGATTTATTTAATTTTAATTTATCAAATTGAATATGATTACCTAATAATTTAATTGTATTTTCTGAAACAATATTTTCTTCTTTCACATCTAAAATATTCATTTTGGGTGTACCTATAAATTGTGCAACAAAAATATTTGCTGGATCATTATAAATCTCCTCAGGAGTTCCAACCTGCTCAATATTTCCTTGATTTAAAATAACTATTCGGTCTGCTAAGGTCATAGCTTCCACTTGATCATGAGTTACATAAATCATATTTGTTTTAATTTGATTGTGTAATTTAGATATTTCGACTCTCATTTCTGCTCTCAATGCTGCATCAAGGTTAGATAAAGGTTCATCAAATAAAAATATTTTTGGGTTTCTTGTTATTGCTCTTCCTATCGCTACTCTTTGTCTTTGACCTCCAGATAATTGTTTTGGTTTTCTCTCTAAAAGTTCCTCAATTTTTAAAATTTTTGCAGCTTGCATTACTTTTGTATTAATTTCTTCCTTTGGTCTTTTTTCAATTTTTAAACCAAAAGACATATTTTCATAAACATTCATATGAGGATAAAGAGCGTAAGATTGAAAAACCATTGCAGTTTGACGTTTGGAAGGATGAAGTTCATTTATTTTTTGATCATTAATAAAGATTTCACCTTCATCTATTTTTTCTAATCCAGCAATCATTCTTAGAAGAGTTGATTTTCCACATCCAGATGGTCCGACTAATACAAGAAACTCATCTTCTTTACCTTGGAGATTAAAATCTTTAATTATCTTATTAGTACCAAATGATTTATGTACACCAGTAAATTTTATGCTTGCCATTTAATTCTATTTCTTTTCAAGAATATTAATCTATAAAATTTTTTATTAAAATATTAAATTTATCCGGTTGTTCTAAATGAACATTGTGACAACATCCTTTAAAGATTTCTAAACGGCTATTTTTAATATTTTTATTCAATATATCAACCTGATCAAAATTATAGGATATATCTTTATCTCCCCAAATAATTAAAGTTTCATTTTTGATATTTTTTAAATTATCAATTCCTCTCCAATTTTTCATAGCAAGCAAAGCATTATCAGCTGTTTCTAATGAAACATTGGTTACTGCATTTTCACATAAAAAATAATTCTTATCTTTATCACCTTTTACAAACCATTTTGGAGGAACTCTTGAAAACGAAATTTTTGTTCCATCTTTTTTAAGTTTTTCTCTTGTTTCATCCATTGTTTCAAATCTACCAGGAATATCTCCTATTGATCCTGTAGCAAAACAAATTAATTTATTTACTCTCTCACTAACAATTTTTGTTATTTCTTGAACAATCATTCCTCCCATGGAATGACCAATTAAATTAAATTTATCAATTTTTTTTTGATTAAGTATTTCTATTATTTTATTTGCCATATCATTAATAGAGTTTAAAGATTTTGCTTTATAACTTTCACCAAATCCAGGTAAAGCAGGTGCTATAACCCTATAATATTTTGAGAAATAGTTTTTTTGAAAACACCACATTTCAGACGAACCAAGATATCCATGTACAAAAACAAATGGAAAACCTTTTCCTAAATCATCTACATAAATATCATTCATAGTATTTCCTTAATTATATATAAAACCAAAATACTCATAAAAGTTATAATAAATATGTTAATTACTTTCCAAATTTTTTTACTATTAGCATACTTTGATAAATAATTAGACAAATACCCTAAAGAAAAAAAAAATAAAAATGAAGCAATAGCCGCACCAATACCAAAAGATATTTTCTGATTTAATAAATAATTTTTAGAAAAATTTCCTAGAAAAAAAACAGTATCTGAATAGACATGAGGATTAAGGTACGTAAATCCAAGTGTTTTAATAATTATATTTGTTTTTGAAATACTCGTTAATTCATTATGAAAATTTATATCTGAATAGTGCGTTTTAATTTTTGTATAAATAAAGTGCAGTAAAAATATTATAAGAAGTATATTAAAAATTAATTCTACTGTTTGATTGAAGTACTGATTAAAATAATGGAAAAGAAAAATACCTATAAATATTAAGATTAAATCAGATAATGAACAGATTAAACAAATAATGAATACATATTGTTTTTTTAATCCTTGCTCAATTACAAAAATATTTTGTGCTCCTAAAGCTAAAATTAAACTTAATCCTGTAAAAAAACCTAATAATGCATACTCCATTAGAATTAATTAAACTCTTTTTTTACCTTGAACAACTCTATCAAGAATAAGAGCTACAAATAATATAGCCACACCTGCTAAAATTCCTTGTCCAACATTTGCATATTGAAGTGCTTCTAAAACATCTTGTCCTAATCCTTTTGCACCAATTAGAGATGCAACTACTACCATTGCTAAACTTAACATTACTGTTTGGTTTACACCTGCTAATATAGAAGGCGTTGCCAATGGTAAATCCACTTTTCTAAGTAAATACCATTTTGATGCTCCGTAAGCGATTGCAGCTTCTCTAATTGTTTCAGGAACGCCTCTTAATCCAAGAACTGTTAATCTAACTACAGGGGTTCCTCCAAAAATCATTGTAATTATAACCGCAGCGACCTTTCCTGTTCCAAAGAATGCAATTACTGGGATCATGAAGACAAAGGCTGGCATTGTTTGCATAAAATCCATTATTGGTCTTATCATTGAATAAAATCTCTGACGTCTTGCGCAAAAAATTCCAAGCGGAATTCCAATAACAATACTTAACACAGCAGCCGTTCCCAAAAGAGCTAAGGTAGTCATGGCTTTTACCCAAAAACCTAAAAATCCCATGTAACATAAAAATCCTGCCGAATAAATTGCAGCTCTTGGGCCTGCAGCTAGTCCTGTTAAAGTTACTATGGTGGTAATGATTACTATCCATGGAGTTTTAACAAATAGCAATTCTAAAAAATCTAATACTGATCTAATACCAATAGTGATTGCTGTAAATAAAGCATCTCCTTTCAAAACAGCATAGTCAAAAACAGTTTCTACCCATTTTATTGAAGTAAGTCTTATGTCTGGATGAGTTGGAAAGTCATCCATTATAGTAATAACACCTGGAAAACTATAATGCATAACTGAGAAAAATATAATCACTGCAGCAAAAATTGTGCTGGAAATAAAGTTCTTAGTTTGCATTCCTGGTCTTATTGTTTTGTCAGATAACCATTCTGAATATCTTTTTTCTAATACAGAATTAGCAAGAATCCCTTGAACTATTTTAATTGAAATTAACAAGGCAATACCAAAAATTGTAATCCAAATTGCTGATGCTTCAATTCTTGCAACTTCATCAATATATCCCTGCATTGCATCTTCTAAGGATTTAATGTTACGTTTATAAACATCGACTTTATCTGGATTATTGGTAATGGCTGCTTCTAACTGTTTATTTCTAAAAGCTATTGTAGATTCAACCTGTTTAATTTTTTCAACAGCATCTTTAGTAATATTTCCAAATAAACCTCTAATAATTTGAACAACTGAAAAAGTTTCAATTATCAAAAAGGCTAATGCCCAATTCCATATATTTCTCATTCCAAACCAAATTGGACCTAGAATTCCTGCATATAAATTAAATGAAAATGAGAATGTTGGTTTGCTTCCAATTTTTTGAAATTCTTTGATGTAATATTCTGGATTTGACTTAACAAAATCAGTTATTAACTCAGATCTAGTAGGGTTATTAATTTGTTTATTCTCCATCACCACCCTCTATTACTGCTTTTAAAAGATCTGATTGTGTAATAACTCCAATATTTTTTTGCTCATTATTTTTAACAACTAATGGCTTATCTTTCGATTTTGAAACTTCAATTAATTTACTTAATAATTCATGTTCATCTACATTTTGTAAATTTTCTTCCAACTTACCATTTAAATTTTCATAACTTTCAACGGTTTGCATAATTGTTTTTGCCTGAACAACTTTAAGTCTAGAAATTCCTTTAACAAAATCTGCAACATATTCATCAGCTGGATTAACTACAATTTCTTCAGGGGTACCAATTTGAATCACTTTTCCATCTCTCATGATTGCAATTCTATGTCCTACTCTAACTGCCTCATCTAAATCATGAGTTATAAAAACTGTTGTCTTTTTCATTTGTTTTGAAAGTTTGATAAATTCTGATTGAAGTTGTCTTCTTATTAATGGATCTAATGCACTAAATGGCTCATCCATTAAAAGAAATTCTGGGTCTGCAGCTAATGCTCTTGCAAGCCCTACTCTTTGCTGCATACCTCCAGATAATTCATGAGCAAATTTGTTACCCCAACCTTGTAATTCAACTATTTCTAAAATTTTATTTGCTGCATCTAAACGATCATTCTTACTTACACCTCTAATCTCAAGGGGCATTGCAATATTATCTACTACTGATCTATGAGGCATAAGCGCAAAGTTTTGAAAAACCATGCCTATCTTTTTATTTCTTAGTTCTTGTAAATGATCACGATCAAGCTGCATTACATCTTGACCGTTTATCAAAATCTTTCCCGATGTAGGTTCTAAAAGTCTGTTTATGTGTCTAACTAATGTAGATTTTCCACTACCAGATAAACCCATCACACAAAATATTTCTCCTTGATTAACATCAAATGAAACATCAGAAACACCAATGACTGAGTTATATTCTTCTAAAGCTTCAGTTTTTGAAATTCCTCTATTTTGGATTGCATCCAATGCTTCGGGAGAAGTATTGCCAAATACTTTCCAAACATTTTCAATTTTTATAGCTGAACTCGATGAATCCATGTTCGTCTTTTATTATAGGAAAATATACTCGGCAATCTTAAATTGCCGAGTATAAATTTAATTTAGATTATAATCCTAACCAACCGTCTACAGTTGATTTATTTGCTTCCATCCAAGCTCTAGCAACAGCAGCTGGATCTTTTTTCTCAACTGAAACTGCATAAGCCATCGCAGAAACATCATCAGCTGTTAATTGAAAATTCTTAAAGAATTCTACAATCGCTGGTGACTGACTCTCTAAAGAAGTTGCCCAACCGATTTGAATTTGCTTAAGAGCATCTTTTGATGCAACATAAGATTTTTTGTACCAGTCAGCATCTGCTTTAGGTTGAATCATTTTATATTTTGCAGGATCATATTTTGGTTCTGTTAACATCACTACGTCAGCCATTCCCCAAATTGCATGAGGTTTGTAACAATAGAATGCATAACCTTCACCTTTTTTGATTGAGTCTAGTACTCTTGCATTTTTAACTGCTTCAGCAGCTCTAACTGCTTCAATACCAGCATCATATAAACCATAGTCTCTTAATTTAACTTGGTTTACATTTGCAGAAGCCCAACCATCAGCACCAATCCAAAACTCACCTTTTCCATTGCCATCACTATCCATAGCTTTAACAACTTCAGGTCTTGCTAAGTCTTCAATTGCTGTAATATTCATTTTTTTAGCAAACTGTTGAGAAACACAATAACCTTGATTTCCTTCGTAAGGTTTACTACTTAATTTTAAAGTTCCTTTAGGCACTAAATCATTTGTGTAAGCTTCTTGGTTTGGTAACCAAATGTCAGGGTGTACATCAATTTCACCTTTTCCTCTATCAATCGCTGCATAAATTGCAGTATTGTTTCCTGGAACAAGCTCAGCTTCTCCACCCATTTTGTCAGTAACAACTGCAGCTAATAAGTTTGCAATAGCTGTGGCACCTGTCCATCCTGGATCTCCAATTTTAACTTTTTCTGCTTGTGCAGAAAAGATTGATAAAACTGAGATTAATCCAGCTACAAGTGTAGTTTTAATTATTCGCATATTATCTCCTTTTAAATTTAAAAATTAAGCTTAACGCGAATTGAGATAATGAGTCAAAGAAAATTGATGTCTATATATTGTGTAATATATTAGAATTATTATAAAGAATTAATCTGGATTTGAAGTGAGAGTTTTTATTTCTAGAATATTTTCATTAGGATCTTTTACAAAAAAGGTTTCTTGCTCATACTTAGTACCTTTAAATCTCAAATAAGGTTCATCGTAATATTTGGTTCCGCTATCTTTTAATCTTTGTTTAAGGGCATCAAAATCTTTTCTAGACAAGTGGACTCCAAAATGTGGAACTGAAACATTTCCCATATCTACATCGTGTCTTTCACTATCTAATTTATGTTCACTTTTATGGAGTGTTAGTTCATTACCCCAAAAATCAACGTCAGCCCATTCTTGCGCCGAATTATCAAGTCTACACCCTAATGTCTCGCTATAAAACTTCTTTGCTATCTCTAGATCTCCACAAGGTATCGCTAAATGAAAACAATTAGTATTTTTGTACATAATAAGACCTTTAATATATTAAATTAATCATTATATAAAGCCTGTTTTTAAACAGAAATCAAAAAAAATTAATAATGAGCGATTTTTTACAATCAATAATTGATAGAGACCCTGCGGCAAAATCTAAACTAAGTTTAATATTAACTTACCCAGGTGTGAAAGCAGTTTTCTTTCATAGACTAGCTAATTTTTTTAGTACTGCTAAATTTCATTTGATTGCAAGAATCATTTCTCAGTTTTCAAGATTCTTAACTGGAATAGAAATTCATCCTAACGCAAAAATTGGAAAAAATTTATTTATAGATCATGGAATGGGTGTTGTTATTGGTGAAACCTCTGACATTGGTGATAATGTAACTATTTACCATATGGTTACATTAGGTGGAATTGCGCCTAGTATAAATTCAAATGACCAACGAAATATAAAAAGACATCCTACTATAAAAGAGGATGTGGTTATTGGCTCAGGTGCACAAGTATTGGGTCCAGTAATAGTTGGTAAAGGTGCAAGAATTGGAGCTAATGCAGTAATCACTAAAGATGTTCCAGAAAATGCCGTTATGGTTGGAATACCAGCAAGAAGTGTTGGTGTTGCTGATAGTGAATTTAAACCTTATGGTATTACACCTGATAGTGATAAAAAATCAGATAATGAATAGTACTCAAAGCGATTTTATTTCAGGAATAGGAAATACTCCACTAATCAAACTAAGAGCCGCTTCGGAAATTACTGGATGTAATATTTATGGAAAAGCAGAATTTTTAAATCCAGGTGGATCAGTTAAAGATAGAGCTGCACTTGCTTTAATTAAAGACGCTCAAGAAAAAAAATTAATTGCTAGAGGTGGAACAGTTGTTGAAGGAACAGCCGGTAACACTGGAATTGGTTTGGGTTTGTTAGGAAATTCTTTAGGTTATAAAACAATCATCGTAATGAATGATAATCAAACACAAGAGAAAAAAGATTTACTAAGAAATCTTGGAGCTGAACTAAGATTAGTTCCAGCTAAACCTTACAAGGATGATAACAATTTTGTAAAAGTGGCTGCTAGACTTGCAGATGAATTAAGACCAACAAATAACAATGGTGTAATTTGGGCTAACCAATTCGATAACACTGCTAATGCTAAAGGTCACTATGAGGGTACTGGCCAAGAAATTTGGGAACAAACTGAAGGTAAAGTAGATGGTTTTGTTTGTTCTTCAGGGACAGGAGGAACTATTTCAGGTGTTAGTAATGCTCTTAAAGAAAAGAACAAAGATATTAAAATTTATTTATCTGACCCAAAAGGTTCGGCTCTTTATAATTATATAAAGAATGGTGAACTAAAATCTGAAGGTGGATCAATTACTGAAGGAATTGGGTCAAGTAGAGTAACGGCTAACTTCGGTGAAGCTAAAATTGATGATGCTTATTCAATAGATGATCATGAAGCATTACCTATACTGTATGATTTAATTCAAAATGAAGGCTTAAGCTTGGGTACCAGTTGTGGAATAAATATAGCAGGAGCAATAAGAATGGGTAAAGAATTGGGGCCCGGTAAAACTATCGTAACCATTCTTTGTGATAGAAGCGATAAATACGCAACTAAAATGTTCAATAAAAAATTCTTAGAAGAAAAAGGTCTACCAGTACCTAATTGGTTTTAGATATAAATTTTATCTGCTAGTCCAAAGCAAAGTATTGCACTTAATAAAGTTAAAATACCTGGTGCAATGATTCCTTCATTAGATGTTTGTGGAGTATGACCTAGTTTGTTAATTTTAATTGTATATATTCCCACAAAAAAGGCTGAAAGATTTTGTAAAAATACTAAATTAAAAAATGCCCATGTACCTTGAAGCCCATCAGATCTTAAAAATCCAACCCAAATAGCCATTGCTACGGCTCCAATGAATAATGATCCAAAGAACCTAGTCATTCCAGCACCAGTGTCATCGATACCAAATTTATCTAAAAATTTCTTTGTAGCAAAAACTGTTTGATAAGCATATGCAGCAAAAATTATAAAGTGAACTAAAAATACAACTAAATAAAAAATTCCATTAAATTTTTCGATCATTGTTAAATTTTACCAAAATTAATAAAAAATTAATAGCTTAAATCAACGCTTTTATTACTCAAAATATGCATAACTGTTACGTGATATAATCACAAGAATAAGTATACTTAATAGATAAAAATCTGACCCTATAGTTAAAAAATAAATAACAATAGGAGAAGTATGAGAAAAATAATATTAGCATTAATTTTTACATTAATGTCTTCAACAACATTTGCAGAATCAGGAAAATTTAATGCTGCTGGAGCAGGATCATGGTCATTAAATGCGATGGATGCTGGGAATGGAAACATGAGTATTACATATGATGGTAATGCTGGGCTCATGGATAAAGAGCCTGGAAGTATTTTTGACAAATCTACTATGCATTGTATTGGTGGTCTAACATTAGTATCTGGAAAATTTGATGACGAAACAGGTATGTGTACCTTTTATTTGATGGATGGAGAAAAAGTTTACATGAATTACAAAGGTAAAGGAACTGGTGGCCAAGGTGGAACTGGTACTTTTATTATTATTGGTGGAACTGGAAAATATGAAAATATCTCTGGTAGCGGATTTTCAAGTAGACAAAATATTAGAGGTAAAGCTGGAATGGCACACTCAATGAATCAAATGAGCGGTGAGTATACTTATTAATAAAGGAGCTTATGAAAAAAATACTTTTTTATTTACTGATTTTGTTTAGTCCAACTGTTTGTTTTGCTGATGGACATTTAACTGAAGATCAAAAAAAGAAAACAATTGAATGTGCAGGAATTTACTACGCAAATAGTATGATTCCGCAAGCTGAACTAGAATTAGATAAGATTGTGCATTCTTTCGCTGCTAAGAAATTTTTAAGCTCTTACTTGGTTAAAGAAGGTGTAAATGAAGATAATCTTAATAAGGAACTAATAAAGATTGTTGATGTGCGTTATGGAAAACCATACGAGGAAAATACTACAAAAGAATGTGATAATTTTATTTATAAATTAATCCCTAATTCAAAAAGTGAGATTGATAAACTAGTCAAGTCAGGGATATACTAAAAATAAAAAAAAGGAGGAAATATGTTTGTAAAAATAGAGCAAAAACTTTCAAAAGGTTTTAATAGTTGGAAGCAGATGATGCTTGCAAATGGTGATAAAATAAAAAAATATGGAATGACTATAGCCTTTGCAGGAGCAGAAAAAGAGGATGATAACTCTATGACTGTTTTAGTTCATTTTGAATCACCAGAAGGCCTAAAAGGTTTTGGTGGAGATCAAGAACTAACTCAGGCAAGAATAGACTGTGGAGTTATTATGGATCAATCTAAAATGACTATAATGACTGATGAGTCAGTTATAAATCACAAAGGATAAAATTAAATGTCTAAATTTTATGTAATTGGAAAAGCAAGTCCTGAACTATTAAAAAAAATGCATGCTGATCCAATAGCAGACAGAGGTGCTGTTATGAAATCAATGTGCGATAGCTTAGGTGTTAAAGCAATAAGTTACGAATGGTTAAGAGGTCGATTTGATGTTCTCTTTTGTGTTGAAGGTGATTATGAAAGTGTTCTTGCGATGAAAGTAACGGTTCTTAACAGTGGAATGATGTCAGATCTAATGGTCCATGAAGTATTTGACTATAACAATGCTTTTAAAAAAGCTGCTGATGTTTCAAAAAATTATAAAAAGCCAGGTGAGTAAATAGAAAGGAATAATATGTCTATATTAGAAAAATACAGTGCCGCACTAAAAAATAAAGATGAGGCAGTAATGAATGATCTTTTGCATGACGATTTTAAATTCACAATGCACAAGTCAGGAAATGTTTTAACCAAAAGTGATGTTATCAAATGGGCAATGAGTGGTGATATTAATCAAGATAAGGTTAGAATTGTTTATGAAAATGACGAAGTTGGTATTCATCATGCGTTTGTAACATTTAATGATGGTAATGTTGAGGCGGTAATGGCAGTTTATAAATATGACAATGGAAAAATTGTTAGTTTAGAAACTGGTGCTACACCAATGCCAAAATAAGTGAGTGAAGTTGATTTTTATTTTTCGATAGGAAGCACATATACTTATCTATCTGTAACTAGAATACTTGATGTTGAAAAACAACATCAAGTAAAATTTAGCTGGAAACCTTTTTCAGTAAGAGCAATCATGAAAGAGATGAACAATATCCCTTTTCCAAAGGATAAAATGAATAAAGTTAATTACATGTGGAGAGATATTGAAAGAAGAGCTGAAGGATATGGTTTCTTTGCTAAAACACCAGTGCCATATCCATTATCAGAATTTGATTTAGCAAACCAAATTGCAATACTTGGTTTTGAAAAAGGATGGGGAGAAAAGTTTGTTATTCTCACTTATAAAAAATGGTTTCAAGAAGGTAAAGAACCAGCAATCGAACCAAGTATTTCTGAAGTTTGCTCAGAATTAAGCTTAGATAAAGATAAAATAATCTCTGAAGCAAAATCTTCAGATATAGAAACAAAATATCATGAAAATACAAACTCAGCTCGTAAAAATAAAATATTTGGTAGCCCGTCTTTTATTGTGAAAAATGAACTCTTCTGGGGAGATGATAGAATGGAAGACGCAATTAAATGGTCTCTTAAATAATTCTATATATTCTCCTTAAATTCATTTAAAGTCTCGACATGAGTCTTGCTACTTCATATTTATTTTTAGGCATTGCAGTTTTTTTAGGTGTTACTTCAAATAGTTTTGCAAAAAGTGCGGAAGGCTTTACCCTTTTAATTCCAAGTATAATTACCGCAATTACAATTGTATTATGTATGTATGCTCTTTCATTAGTAATGAAAAATATCCCAATGGGAATTACCTATGCTTCCTTTGCAGGCTTAACAATTATAGCAACTGTTGTTGTGGGTATAATTAGATTTAATCAAGTACCCAATTTATATTCATTAATTGGTTTAGCTTTTATTATTGTTGGTGTTTTAATGGTTAACCTGTTAGGTAATAATTAATATGATTAATAAAAAATACGCTCAACCTTTATTTATGATTTTAATGTCTTTAGGTATGAGTGTTATTATGAGTGGTGTAGTTGTAGCTGTAAACACAGGTATTTCAGATGGTTTCTTTTTTAGATGGGGATATTCTCTAATGTTTGCATATCCAATTGCTTTAATTGCTGCATTTACCTTAGCGCCTTTAATAAGACCTTTAGTTAACAAAATAGCATCAAAAGAATAATCATGAAACCATTGTTAGGATATTTATTTTTAGCTAATGGAATAATTTTTGGTATTGCATCAAATAGTTTTGCTAAAATTTCCGAAGGATTTACAAAACTAACTCCTTCAGTTCTATGTATTTTGTTTATGTGTATTACAATGTTTTCTATTGCAAAAGCCATGTCAGCACTTCCAGTTGGATTTGCCTACTCTACTTACAGCGGCTTAACAGTAACTGGAGTTGTCCTTTTTGCTGTTTTAAAATTTAACCAAGTGCCTAATATTTATGGAATTATTGGAATTATTTTAATTATAATTGGTGTAGTGATGGTCAATTACCTTGGTCGACTAAACTGATATTTTTTTAAAATTTCCGGAAGCTCATGGCTTCCATCTTCATTTAATGGTAATTCATATTCGTTTACAACGGTGCTGGTATCTAAAGGTGAATATAAATGAGGATACATATCTCCATTAGATGCTTGTTCCCATAATAAATGTTCAAGTTTAAAAGCATTTACTCTTAATAAAACTAAATTTTCCTTTTTGGGGTAATGTTTGTTTAAAGTTTCCTTTACCTGATCCTCCTCTGAAAAATGAATATATCCATCTTTAAGATCTTTGTCTGATCCACCATAAGTCCCTGATTGTTTAGCTTTTTGCCATTCATCTTTATTAATAACTTTAAAAATAAATTCTAAATTCATTTTACCAAGAAGAATTTGGACCTTTTAAAAATTCTATTTCTTCCTCTGTAGACTCTCTTCCTAAGATTTCATTTCTATGAGGATATCTATGAAATTGTCTAACTACTTTTGTATGATCTTGCCAAAATTTTTTTATTTCGTAGTAACCTTCGTGCTCTCTTAAATATTTATTTAACAAGTAATAAGCCATTTCATGATCACTAATTTCCTCGCTGTGAATAAGTGGTAACAACATAAACAATCTTTGATTTACATTCATAGCTTCTAAATAACCAGAATAGACCGCATCATTTACAATTAATCTAGTTTTTTGATCTTGAGCAAAAGATTTTTTATCATTTCTGAACATATTACGAGAGAACTGATCAAAAAGTATAACTAAAGCTAAACAGCTCATGGGGTTATCCTGCCAATCATCATATTCATTTTGGCAAGCAAGTTCATAATCTTTTAAAAAATTATCTCTAATTTTTTGATCAAACTTTATATCTTTTTTGAAACGCATCTCAGAAGAAGTTTCTTTAAACCAGAAATCTAGAATTACTTGTGCTCTTTCTGATATCATTCAGCTAATGGTTTTAATAATTTTAAAATCTTTTTATGATTACTTATATTATTTGAGACAATAATATTTCCACCAACAACAGGATTTTTATTTCCCCACGTAGTTACTATTGCACCACTTGCTCTCACTATCGGCATAATTGGATGAATATCCCAAATTTTATTTGCACATTGTGAAACCATTTCAAGTCTACCTTCTGCTAGTTGGCAATATGTCAATGCATCAAAACATGGAAATTGCATTCGTTTAATAAATTTTTTAATTTTTGATTGTTGTTTTAAAGATAATTGATTATGAAAAGCAGCAGCTAATTTTGCATTAGCAAAATTTAATTTACTATTAACTTTAAGTTTTCTTTTTTTATTATTTTCAAAAACATACGCAGTATTTTTATTTACATTTAAATAATATTTTCTCATTTTAGGAAAATTTGCTAATCCTAAAACTGGCTCTCCATTGTAATTTAGTGAGATTAAATTACTCCAACTAGGATTACCTACGACATATGATCTGGTTCCATCAATTGGGTCAATTACCCATGAAAACTCACTTTTAGTATTTTTATGACCATACTCCTCACCTATAATTTGGTGATTTGGAAATTTTTTTGAAATTTTAGATCTTATAAATTTTTCAAATGCTTTGTCAGATGTGGTTACTGGGTCATAACCTTTACCTTTCATCT
>CACJCG010000007.1 GCA_902591845.1 uncultured Pelagibacteraceae bacterium | reverse complement strand
GAGGGATAGTCAACTAAGATCTGGAGGACTTATTTTTGCATTAATAGGTTTTATAATTATTTATTACATTAAAAGCTAATATGAGAAAAATTAAAATTATATTCTTAACAATAGTTTTATCATTTACTTTTTCATTTAGTGTAAATTCTAAACCAGTTCCTGCTTCTTTTGCAGACCTTGCAGAAAAATTAATGCCGTCTGTAGTGAATATTTCTACTACAACAACTGTGGTAACTAACACCAATCCATTTCCCTTTCAATTTCCACCAGGATCTCCTTTTGAAGATATGTTCAAAGAATTTGGGACACCACAGGAAAGACAATCAGCTGCATTAGGATCTGGATTTATAATAGATGATAAAGGAATTGTAGTTACTAATAATCATGTAATTCAAGATGCTGATGATATTATTGTCAGAGTAAATGGTGATCAAGAATTTAAAGCAAAGGTTTTGGGTGCCGACCCTCTTATGGATATTGCAGTTCTACAATTAGAAACAGATGAAAAGTTTATCCCTGTGGCTTTTGGAGACTCTGATAAAGCAAGAATTGGAGATTGGGTTATAGCAATTGGAAATCCATTTGGTTTAGGTGGAACTGTTACTGCTGGAATTATTTCTGCTAGAAATAGATCAATTGGCTTATCAAGATATGAAGATTTTATACAAACAGATGCCTCTATAAACTCTGGAAATTCAGGCGGACCTTTGTTTGATATGGAAGGAAATGTTATTGGAATTAATACCGCAATTCTTGGACGTAACGGATCTATCGGTATTGGATTTTCTATACCATCAAACAGTGCTCAAATTGTAATTAAACAGTTAATAGAATTTGGCGAAACAAAAAGAGGTTGGCTGGGTGTTAGAATTCAAGATGTAACAAAAGAAATTGCTGAAGTTGAAAAATTAGATAAAGCTCGTGGAGCACTTGTTGCAAGTGTTGCTGAAAAAAGTCCCTCAGAAAAAGCAGGAATACAAGCTGGTGATATTATTTTAGAATTTAATGGAGAAAAAATAAATCAAATGAAAGAACTCCCAGCTATTGTTGCAAGAACAGAAGTTGGAAAAAAAGTCGAAGTTAAAATTTGGAGAGACAAAAAAGAAATAATTAAAAATGTTATTTTAGGAAGATTAGAAACTTCAGATGATTTTAAAATAAGCAAAAATGAAGAGACCAAAGAACAGAATAATGAAGAAATAGTAGAAAGCTTAAGAATAGCAGTAAGGCCTTTGACCAAGGAGGATATAAAAAATAGAAATCTTCCAAACCAGACAACAGGACTTGTTATAACAAAAATTGCAAATAATAGTCCTATAGCAAATTCGATAGAGCTTAATAGTGTTATTGTTGAAGCTCAGAAGAAAAAAATCAGATCAGCAGATGACTTAAGAAATATTACCAAAGAAGTTTTAAATTCAAATCAAAAAACAGTTTTACTTGCAATCTATAATAATCAAAATCAACGAAGATACATCGGTGTTAAACTAGATTGATAATGGATTTAAGATCCAAGATTATACTTATATCAGGACCTACAGCATCAGGAAAATCAAGCTTTGCAATTAAAATTGCAAAGAAAATTGATGGGGAGATAATTAATGCAGACAGCATGCAAGTGTATAAGCAGCTTAAAATTCTATCAGCTAGACCAGATCCAAAACAATATCAGAAAATCAGACATCATTTATATGGTTTTTATGATGTAAAGAAAAATTTTTCTACAGGTGATTGGTTAAAACTTGTTAACAAAAAAATAAAGGAAGTAAAAAGAAGAAACAGAACTCCTATTCTTGTTGGAGGTACAGGTTTATATTTTAAGGCTTTAACCGAAGGGCTTGTAAAAATTCCAAGCATTTCAGTAAAATTAAGAAACAAGATTAGAAATATGCAAAAAAAACTTGGACAAAAAAAATTTTATGAAAAACTTTTAGAACTAGATCCATCATTAAAAGGAAAAATAAATCCTACTGACTCACAAAGATCTATTAGAGCTTACGAGGTAAAAAAATTTACGAAAAAATCACTTTATGAATGGTTTAAAAATACAAAATCAAACTTCTTAGAAGTTGATTTCTTAAAAGTTTATATTGACTACCCTCGACAAGAATTAATAGAGCGTATTAATCTGAGAACAAGGGAGATGATAGAAAATGGAGCAATAAAAGAAGTTAAAAATTTTATAAAACTTAAGGTTAGAAAAGATAAAAGCGTAAATAAGGCCATAGGAGTGATGGAGATTAAAGATTTTATAAATAAAAAAAAAGATTTAGAGCAAATAAAAGAAAAAATAGCCATAAAAACTAGACAATACGCTAAAAGACAAAGCACTTGGGCTAGAGGTAACATGATAAGCTGGATAAAGTTAAAGCCACAAGACATAAATAAATTTTTAAAAAAATTTTAAAATTTTCATTCTTAAACTTGACCAATGAGCACAACTTCAGCTAGATTGCATAATGCCAAAATTATTTACTGGAGCAGAAATCGTATTTAAATGTCTTGAAGACCAAAAGGTAGAGCATATCTTTGGTTATCCGGGTGGTGCTGTGTTACCAATTTATGATGAATTAAAAAATCATCCTTCTATAAAACATATTTTAGTTAGACACGAACAAGGTGCTGGCCACGCAGCTGAAGGATATGCAAGATCATCTGGAAAACCAGGAGTAGTTTTAGTTACATCAGGTCCTGGAGCTACAAATGTTGTAACTGCCTTAACTGATGCTTATATGGATTCAGTTCCATTGGTTTGTATTTCTGGTCAGGTTCCGACACATTTAATTGGAACTGATGCTTTTCAAGAATGTGACACTACAGGAATTACAAGACCTTGTACAAAACATAATTGGTTAGTTAAAGATATAAATAATCTTTCAAAAGTTATGCATGAAGCTTTTAGAGTTGCAACAACTGGAAGACCTGGACCAGTTTTAATTGATATTCCAAAAGATGTTCAGTTTGCAAAAGCAAAATATAAAAAACCAAATAATGAAAAAAAATTAAATGGAAAATCACATAATAAATTTTCTCAAGATCAAATTGATGAATTAGTAAAACTATTAAGTAAAGCCAAAAAACCAATCATCTATAGTGGTGGAGGAGTGATTAACTCAGGACCAAAAGCAAGCCAGGCTCTCAGAGAATTTGTCGACTTAACTGGTTTTCCAATTACTTCTACTCTTCAAGGTCTAGGCGCATACCCTGGAGATGATAGTCAATTCTTAGGAATGCTTGGAATGCATGGTACTTATGAAGCAAATAATGCAATGCATGATTGTGATTTATTAATTAACATTGGTGCAAGGTTCGATGATCGTATTACTGGAAAAATAGATGAGTTTTCACCAAATTCAAAAAAAGTTCATATTGATATTGATCCATCATCAATTAATAAAATTATCAAGGTTGATCTTGCAGTAGTTGGAGATGTTACGAGTGTCATAAGTAAAATAAATAAAACAATTATAAAAAATAAAAATGGTCATAGTAAATCAAATAAATCAAATATTGCTAAGTGGTGGGAACAGATAGAGAAATGGAGAGAAAAAAATTCTCTTAATTTTGTTAACAGTGATGAAAATATTAAACCTCAACATGCCGTTAAAAGACTTTATGAATTAACTAAAAATAAAGATACTTATGTTACTACCGAGGTTGGGCAACATCAAATGTGGGCAGCTCAACATTATAAATTTAACAAACCAAACAGATGGATGACATCTGGTGGTCTAGGAACTATGGGTTACGGATTGCCAGCAGCAGTTGGTGTGCAAATTGCTCATCCTGAAAAATTAGTAATTGATATTGCTGGAGAAGCCTCAGTTTTAATGACTATGCAAGAAATGTCTACTGCAGTTCAGTACAATCTTCCTATAAAAATATTTATTTTAAATAATCAATACATGGGAATGGTAAGACAATGGCAGGAATTACTACATGAAAAGAACTATTCTGAAAGTTATTCTGAAGCATTACCAGATTTTATGAAAATGGCAGAAGCTTATGGATGCAAAGGAATTAAAGCTGATAATCCATCAGATTTGGATAACAAAATTCAAGAAATGATTGATTATAATGGACCAGTTATATTTGATTGTCATGTGGATCCTAATGAAAATTGTTTTCCAATGATTCCATCTGGAAAACCTCATAACCAAATGATCTTAGGTCCAAATGATAAAGAGGATAATAAAATTAAAGGAAAAGGCAAAGCCTTAGTATAATCATAATGCCGAAATCAAAATCAGCCTACAGTGTACCTACAAAAAAACAAAAACCTGATACATATATTTTTGTGGTATGGGTTGATAATGAGGCTGGAGTTTTGGCAAGGGTTGTAGGTTTATTTTCTGGCCGAGGGTACAATATCGAGTCTTTAGCAGTTGCAGAGGTTGATGCTGCTAAAAATATTTCAAGAATAACAATTGTTACCACTGGAACACCTCAAGTTATTGATCAAATAAGACTTCAATTAACAAAATTAGTGCCCGTTCATAAAGTTGCTGAATTTAAGAGAGATGATAAAGGCGTAATATTTAAAGAAATGGCATTATTTAAAGTTGTTGGAAAAAGAAATAAAATTCAAAAATGCTTAAATGCTTGTAAAAATTTTAATCCCATAATATTAGATGAAACAAGAACTTCAGCAGTAATTCAAATAACTGCTCTTAGAAGAGAAATTGATAAAATGAATAAAAAATTAAAGCCCTTAGGACTTATTAGTACTTCGAGAACTGGGGCAGTAGCAATGACTAGGGGTGCTAAAATATTTAATTAATTTAAAAGGAGAGATGATATGAAAATGTTTTATGAAAAAGATGCAGATGTTAATCTAATTAAAAGCAAAAAAGTTGCTATCTTCGGTTATGGAAGCCAAGGGCACGCTCACGCATTAAATTTAAAAGATAGTGGAGTAAAAGATATTGTTGTAGCATTAAGAGAAGGTTCATCGAGTGCAGCTAAAGCAGAATCAAAAGGATTAAAAGTAATGAATTTATCTGATGCTGCAGAGTGGGCTGATGTAGTAATGATTCTTACACCAGATGAACTACAAGCGGAAATTTATAAAAATCATATTGAACAACGAGTAAGAGAGGGGACAAGTATCGCTTTTGCTCATGGTTTAAATGTTCATTACGATTTAATTAAAGCTAGAAAAGATCTAGATGTTTTTATGGTTGCTCCCAAAGGACCTGGTCACTTAGTTAGAAGTGAATATGAAAAAGGAGGTGGAGTGCCTTGTTTATTTGCTGTTCATCAAGATGGTTCAGGAAAGGCAAGAGACTTAGCTTTATCTTATGCTTCAGCAGTTGGTGGAGGAAGATCAGGAATTATTGAAACTACATTCAAAGACGAAGTTGAAACAGATTTATTTGGTGAACAAACAGTACTTTGTGGAGGTTTGGTTGAGCTAATTAAAAATGGTTATGAAACTTTAGTTGAAGCTGGATATGAACCAGAGATGGCATATTTTGAAACAGTTCATGAAGTTAAATTGATTGTTGATTTAATTTATGAAGGTGGAATTGCGAACATGAATTATTCTATTTCGAATACTGCTGAATATGGCGAATATCAATCTGGCCCTAGAGTAGTTAATAAAGAAGAAACCAAAAAAAGAATGAAAGAAGTTTTGGCTGAAATTCAATCTGGAAAATTTACTAAAGAATGGATGGATGAATGCAAAAATGGTCAAAAAAACTTCCTTGCTACGAGAGCTAAATTAGCCGAGCATCCAGTTGAAAAAGTTGGTGCAGAATTAAGAGCTATGATGCCTTGGATAGGTAAGAAAAAATTAGTTGATAGCGATAAAAGTTAAATTTTATCAGTAAATTATTGCTACTATAATTCAATTATTTCACTTATACTTTTTTAAATAAATTTAAAAAACGAGGGGAATAATGAAGACTAAAAATATAGTAAGAATACTATTGTCATTAGTTCTAGTATTCGGATTTTCTTCAGCATGGGCAAAAACTATTAAATGGTCTATGCAAGGAGACAGTTTAACACTAGATCCACATGCGCAAAATGAGGGTCCAACTACTCAAGTATCTAGACAAGTTTATGAAGCTCTAGTTCAAAGAGGCTTGGACATGAAAATAGGACCTGCTTTAGCAACAAAATGGAAAGCTACTGATCCAAATACTTGGATTTTTACTTTAAGAGAAGATGCTAAGTTTTCAGATGGTTCTGGAATGACATCAGCAGATGTTGTTTTTAGTATATTAAGAGCTAAGCAAAGAACATCTGACTTTAAAGAATACATCAGCACTGTTGCCAATGTTCAAGCGGTTGGAGATTACTCTGTTAAAATAACTACAAGTAAACCTAACCCTATTCTTTTAAACCAATTGTCTAACATTTTTATAATGTCTAAAGCTTGGTCAGAGAAAAACTTTGCAATGTCTCCACAAAATTGGGATGCAGGACAAGAAACTTTCTCTGCTACTAATGCTATGGGAACTGGTCCTTTTAAAATAACTTTAAGAGAGCCTAACACCAAGACAGTGTTTAAAAGAAATAAACATTGGTGGGGTGAAATGAAGGACAAAAAAGTAACTCAAATTGAATTAATGCCTATTAAAAATGCAGCTACAAGAGTAGCAGCATTATTATCTGGTGAAATTGATATAGTTACTGATGCTCCTGTTCAAGACTTAAAAAGAATTGGATCTTCTTCAGGTCACAAAGTTGAAAGTACAGCACAAATGAGAACAATTTTCTTAGGTATGGATCAAGCAGCTGACAAATTAAGAACTGGTAATACAGGTGATAATCCATTTAAGAAAAAAGAAGTAAGACAAGCTCTCTATCAAGCAATTGATATTGAAGCGATCAAGAAAAAAGTTATGAGAGGTTTAAGTGAACCAGCAGGTATTATAACTTTTCCTGGTGTAAATGGTTACACAGCAGATCTTGATAAAAGATTACCTTACGATGTTGATGCTGCAAAAAAACTTTTAGCTAGCGCAGGATATCCTAACGGTTTTGATGTTGAGCTTAGATGTCCAAACGACAGGTATGTTAATGATGAAGCAATTTGTACAGCTGTTGTAGGTATGTTAGGTAAAATTGGCGTTAATGTTAATTTGTTTGCACAGACTAAAAGTAAACACTTCAAAGAGCTTAAAGATAACCAAGGTGATTTCTATATGTTAGGATGGGGTGTTCCAACTTTGGATAGTCACTATGTTTTCCATTATCTATATGAGTCTGGAGCTAGCTGGAACAAAGTTAATTTTAGTAATGCAGAAGTAGATGCTGCAATCAGAGTTATGGAAGGCGAAGTTGATTTAGATAAAAGAAATGCAGCAATTGCAAAAGCTTGGAAAATTGTAAAAGATGATATTTCTTATCTTCCTTTACATCACCAAGTAATCTCTTGGGCATCTAAAAGCAACGTTAATGTTCCTATCAGACCTAATAACGAACCGTTATTCAGAACTGCTAGTTTTAATTAATTAAAAATTATTACAAGCCCTTTAAAATTTAAAGGGCTTGTAAGTTTAAACCTTCACAAATTGATAAAATATTTTTTTAAAAGGCTGTTTCAATCTGCTCTGGTGATGTTGGTTGTCGCCTTTGTATCTTTTTCATTATTTAATTTTGTTGGAGATCCAATCAATAACATGGTTGGTGAAGAGACTTCTGATGAGGAAAGAGCAGAATTGAGAGAAACATTAGGTTTGATGGATCCAATTCACGTTCAATTTTCAAGATTTATAGTTAATGCTTCTAAGGGTGAGTTTGGAATTTCATATCAATTAAGAAGACCTGTTTCAGAATTAATAGTTGAAAGATTGCCTGCAACTATTGAACTTGTTGTTATTTCTGCATTAATTGCTCTAATAACTGGTACATTATTAGGAGTTTATACCGGTATAAATCGAAAAGGCTTTTTAAGTGATTTTATTTTGGCAGTTTCCTTGTTGGGGGTTTCGCTCCCCACATTTGTAATTGGTATATTATTTATATATTTGTTTGCAGTAATCTTAGGAATATTACCTTCTTTTGGAAGGGGAGAAGTTGTTGATTTAGGTTTTTGGACTACAGGGTTTTTAACAGTCTCTGGACTTAAAGCAATTATACTTCCTTCAGTAACATTAAGTCTTTTCCAAATGACTTATATCATCAGACTTGTGCGAGCAGAGATGATGGAAATACTTCAAACAGATTATATTAAATTTGCACGTGCTAGAGGCATTAGTGAAAATAGTATTAAATATAAACATGCACTAAAAAATGGATTAATACCAGTAATTACTATAGCAGGAATAAATATTGGAACTCTAATTGCGTTTTCAATTATTACTGAAACTGTTTTTCAATGGCCTGGAATGGGCTTTTTATTTATCCAAGCAGTTCAATTCGTAGATATACCAATCATGTCAGCTTATTTGGTATTTATAGCTTTTGTTTTCGTAATGATAAATTTTATAGTTGATATTCTTTATTATTTTATTGATCCAAGAATAAGAGTTAAAGGAGATACTGCAAGTGGATAACAAATCTTTAAGTACTTGGGAAAGAATAAAAGATAGTGACATTTATCATAGCTTTATTAAATCTCCCACTGCAATTGTATCATCTACTATTTTATTTATAATTTTTTTCTGCTCTTTCTTTGTTGAGCTCGTAACACCTTACAATCCTTTTGACCCATCGTCTCTCTCACTTATGGATGCATTCACACCGCCATCATGGACAGAAGATGGTCTTGCTAAATTTATTTTAGGTACTGATGGACAAGGAAGAGATATGTTATCGACAATTTTGTATGGATGTAGAATTTCATTAATTGTTGGTTTTTCTGCGATAATTTTTAGTTTGATTCTTGGAGTTGGATTGGGATTAACAGCTGGATTTTTTGGAGGAAAATATGAAATGATAGTAATGAGGTTAACTGATGTTCAGTTAACAGTACCAAGTATTTTGATGGCATTGTTGGTTGATGGAATAGCCAGAGGATTAATCTCGAGAGAAATGCATGATGAAATGGCAATTTATGTTTTAATATTTGCAATCGGGATTTCAGAATGGCCACAATTTGCAAGAGTTTCTAGAGCCGCAACTTTGGTAGAAAAAAATAAAGACTATGTTTCGGCATCAACAATAATCGGAGTTTCAAATATAATTATTATGTTTAAACATATTTTACCAAATATTCTAAGACCAATTTTAGTAATTGGAACTATTGGTTTAGCACTTGCTATTTTAGCTGAGTCTACTTTAAGCTTTTTAGGAGTTGGCGTGCCTCCAACAACACCTTCTTTAGGGACATTGATAAGACTTGGTAATGATTTTTTATTTTCAGGAGAATGGTGGATAACCTTTTTTCCAGCAATTTTCTTAGTTATTTTAGCATTTTCAATAAATTTATTAGGGGATTGGATGAGAGATACTTTAAATCCAAAATTAAAAAAATGACATTTTTAAAAATAAATAATCTTAGTGTTGATTATCAAATGAGAAAAGAAACAGTTTATGCTGCTAAGAACGTAAATATTGAGGTTAACAAAGGAGAAATTTTAGGATTAGTTGGAGAATCTGGATCAGGAAAAAGTACTGTAGGGAATGCTATAATAAATTTAATTGATGAACCAGGTAAGGTTTCTAGTGGCTCAGTTATTTTAGGTGATCTTAATATTCATGAAAATTCTGAAAGTATTGTTAAATATAGGGGAAATAAAATTGGATTAATATTTCAAGATCCTCAAACTTCGCTTAACCCAATTCTTACAGTAGGTGAACAGTTAATTGAAACAATTCAAACTCATCTTAAATTAAGCAAAGAAGAAGCAAAAAATAAATCTATAAATTTATTAAAAGAGGTTGGTATAAAAGATGCAGAAGTAAGATTTGATAATTATCCTCACCAATTTTCAGGTGGAATGAGACAGCGAGTAGTAATTTCTCTAGCTCTATGTTGTGAGCCTGAATTGTTAATTGCAGATGAGCCAACAACAGCATTAGACGTATCAATTCAATCTCAGATTTTAGATCTTATTAAAAAATTAACAAAAGAAAGAAATCTTGCTGTTATCTTAATTACTCATGACATGGGAGTTATAGCTGAGACTGCAGACCGAGTTGCAGTTATGAAAAGTGGTAATTTAGTTGAAATTGGTGAAACAAAAATAATATTAACTAAACCACAAGAAAATTATACTAAAAGCTTAGTAAGTTCAGTTCCACCAACTAATAAAAAAATTTCAAGATTTGTAATAGTTGAAAAAGAAAATAGTGACAAAAAAGAAAATAATATCAAAATATTAAATAGATGGACAAAAAAAGGAATAATAGATCAAGACTTAGTACAGATTAAAGATCTTAGTAAAAGTTTTGATGATAATTTTTTTACAGAAAGTTCTAAGAATTCTGTTATGGCTGTCGATAATGTTTCTTTTGACATAAAAGAAGGTGAGTCTTTTGGCTTAGTAGGAGAAAGCGGAAGTGGAAAATCTACGATTGCAAAAATGATTGTAAATTTATTTAAACCTACTTCTGGGGATATCTTCTTTGACAACGTTTGTATTACAAAAATAAAGCAAAAATCTGAATTAATGAAATTTAGAAAACAAATTCAAATGATATTTCAAGATCCTTATTCTTCACTAAATGGAAGATTAAAAGTAAAAGATATAATTGCAGAACCAATTACACTTCACAATCCATCTATATCTACTTTAGATTTAAATAATTATATTTATGATTTGCTGGAGTCTGTAGAATTAACTCAAAAATCTGCAGAACGATATCCACATGAATTTTCAGGGGGACAGAGACAGAGAATATCAATAGCAAGAGCACTTGCTACACAACCAAGACTTTTAGTTTGTGATGAACCCACTTCTGCTTTAGATGTTAGTATTCAAGCTCAGATATTAAATTTGCTAAAAGATCTTCAAGAGCAATTAAATTTAACAATTTTATTTATTAGCCATGATCTTCCGGTTGTTAGACAAATGTGTGATAGAATTGGTGTCTTAAAAGATGGTAAATTATGTGAAGTTTCAAATACTGAGGATTTATTTTTGAAACCCGATCACGAATATACGAAGGAACTATTACACTTAATGCCTAAAATTGAGTCTATTTATAATTAATTTTTATGAAGCCTAAAATGGTCCAAAAAAAGTATTTATTTTTACTAATTATTTTGCAATCTCTCTTATAGATTGTATTATAGATTTTCTAAAAATTTTAGTTATGAGCAATAAAGATAGAGTCTTTATATTTGACACTACTATGCGTGATGGTGAGCAATCACCAGGCGCTTCTATGAGCTTAGAAGAAAAAATTCAAATTGCTAGAGTGTTTGATGAATTGGGTATTGACATTATAGAAGCAGGTTTTCCAATTGCTTCACCTGGTGATTTTGAAGCTGTTTCAGAGGTAAGTAAAATTTTAAAAAATTCTATACCCGCAGGACTTTCAAGACACTCTGTGAAAGATATTGATAGAGCTTATGAAGCCCTAAAACATGCACCAAGATTTAGAATTCATACTTTTATCTCAACAAGTCCATTACATATGAAGCATAAATTAAACATGTCTCCAGAAGATGTTTACGAATCAATTGGAAAACATGTTGCTTATGCAAGAAAATTTACTGATGACGTTGAATGGTCATGCGAAGATGGAACAAGAACTGATATGGATTATATGTGCAAAACTGTAGAGCTTGCAATTAAAAATGGCGCAACAACAATTAATATTCCTGATACAGTTGGTTATACAATACCTTCAGAGTTTACCACAATCATACAAACTTTATTAAATAAAGTTCCAAACATAGATAAAGCAATTTTATCAACACATTGTCATAATGATTTAGGTTTGGCAGTAGCCAACTCTTTAGCTGGAGTTCAAGCTGGGGCGAGACAAATTGAATGTACAATAAATGGTTTAGGAGAAAGAGCAGGAAATGCTGCTCTTGAAGAAGTTGTTATGGCAATTAAAACAAGACCTGATTTAATGCCATATGAAACTGGAATTAATACAACACTTTTAAGTAAAGCTTCTAAAATTGTTTCAAATGCAACAGGATTTCCTGTTCAATACAATAAAGCAATTGTTGGAAAAAATGCTTTTGCCCATGAAGCGGGAATTCATCAAGACGGAATGTTAAAAAATAGACAAACTTATGAAATAATGACACCAGAAAGTGTAGGTGTGAAACAAACATCGTTAGTTATGGGAAAACATTCTGGAAGACATGCATTTAAAGATAAATTAAATAGTTTAGGCTATCCAGATTTAACAGATGATGTGGTTGGAAATGCATTTGCAAAATTCAAAGTCTTAGCAGATAAGAAAAAACATGTTTACGATGAAGACATTATAGCGTTAGTAGACGATAGTTTAATTGTAGATAATAAAGTCAATGCAATTACTCTCAAATCCTTAAAAGTATTTGCTGGAACAGGAGAACCACAAAAAGCAGAAATGACTTTGGATGTTTACGGAGATGTTAAAAATGCAACAGAAACTGGAGATGGTCCAGTTGATGCAATATTCAAATGTATTAAAATTTTATACCCTCACGATGTAAATTTACAGCTTTATCAAGTTCACGCAGTTACAGAAGGAACAGATGCACAAGCAACTGTGAGCGTGAAAATTGAGGAAAAAGGTAAAACAACTGTTGGTCAAGCAGCTGATACAGATACTTTAGTTGCATCAGCAAATGCTTACATAAATGCATTAAATAAAATGATAATCAAAAGAGATAAAACTGCTCCCATGGAGCAAGAAAACCAGAAAGTAAGAGGGATATAATGGGACTATTTGATAGTGTAAAAAAAATATGGAGTCAAGATATGGCAATCGATCTTGGAACAGCAAACACACTTGTTGTTTTAAAAGGTCAAGGAGTGGTTTTAAATGAACCTTCAGTTGTAGCAATAGTTGATCAAGGTGGAAAAAAAAATGTACTGGCTGTTGGAGATGAAGCAAAAACAATGCTTGGAAGAACACCAGGAAATATAAGTGCAATTAGACCTTTGAGAGATGGGGTAATTGCAGACTTTATAGTCACCGAAGAAATGATCAAACATTTTATCAAAAAAGTTCACAAAGGAAGCACTTTTGCTAATCCTAGAATTTTAATTTGTGTACCAACTGGTTCAACACCAGTTGAAAGAAAAGCAATTCAAGATAGTGCTTTAGCAGCAGGTGCTAGAAGAGTTCAATTGATTGAAGAACCAATTGCAGCAGCTATTGGTGCAAATCTTCCAATTTCTGAAGCGACTGGTTCAATGATTGTTGATATTGGTGGAGGCACAAGTGAGATAGCAGTTATGTCATTGGGTGGATTAGTTTATTCTAAATCTTTAAGAGTTGCAGGTGACTCAATGGATACAGCTATAGTAGATTATATGAGAAAAGAATATAATTTACTAATTGGTGATACCACTGCTGAAAAAATTAAAAAAGAAATGGGAACAGCTGTCCCAACCGGAACTAATACTTACCCAGTTAAAGGAAGAGATTTAAGATCAGGTACTCCAAAAGAAGTTAATATTACAGAGGAAGATACTGCAGAAGCATTAAACGATATTATGAAACAAATGGTAAGTGCAATTAAAGATGCGCTAGAAAATACACCTCCTGAATTATCAGCTGATTTGGTTGATATGGGTTTAACTTTAACAGGTGGCGGTGCTTTGTTAAAAAATATCGATAAAAGGTTTTCTAAAGAAACAGGTTTACCAGTTCATATAGCAGATGATCCATTATCTTGTGTTGCAGTTGGCACAGGTAAAGCTTTAGATCAAGAAGAAACTTTTTCTACTATGTTGACTGAATATTAGGAAAAATGGCTACAGGCAGAGATGATTTTGTAATTGCCATTAGGTCAGCTTTTTTAAAAAAAAAAGATAAACAAAAATTTTCATTACTTACTTTAATTTTTGTATCAATTTTTGTAATTGTGTTAAGTAATTTCAATTTTAAAGCAATACAACTTGTTAAATTAGTAATCAATGAAGTAATTTATAGATCATCGCATATTGTATCAATTCCAGAAAACAAAATAAAAGAAATAACTTCCAAATTCAAATCACATATGAATTTATATGATAGTCATCAGAAAGAATTAGCTAAAATAGAGAATTTTCAGCAACTTAAATTACAAAATGAATTTTTAAAATCAGAAAATAAAAAGCTTAGAGAGTTACTTGATGAAAGCATAAATTCACAAGAAATATTTGCCAGAGTTTTAATTGATAAAGACAGTCCATATTTAAAATCAGTAGTATTAAATAAAGGCACAAAAGATAATGTAAAAATTGGAATGGCTGTTATTGATGAAGTTTATTTAGTAGGCCAAATTATTGAGGTAAATTACAGTAATTCTAGAGCATTATTATTGTCTGATCTAAATAGTAAAATACCTTCTGTGTTAGAGCCAGATGATATACAGGCTGTAGTTTCTGGAACAGGAAGTAATTTTGGAATAATTGAACATACTCAAATTGATTATAAAGAAGCATTTAATAAAAAAGAAATTATTGCGTATACATCTGGACTAGGAGGGTTATTTAAGCCAGGGATACCAATAGGAAAAATAGATAATAGCTCAGAGGGTCAAATTAATTTTTTTTCTGATTTCACTCAATTAGATTATGTAAAAATTGTCTCTTATAAATTTGGCGGAGATAAATAGTGTCGTCACTTAATAAAAGTCCTTTTTTAAGAATATTTTTATCTTATCTTCCTATAATAATATTATTTTTTTCTGTATTTAATGAATTTGATTTTAATTATTTAAAACTTGATTATTTTGCTTTTAATTTTGTTCATTTACTAATTTTCTTTTGGACTTTAAGAAATCCTGATAAATTGGGTTATCTTGCGATTTTCTTTGCAGGTATAATTAATGATGTTGTAATAGGAATACCAATAGGAATTAGTAGTTTTTGCTATCTTATTCTTTGTTCTGTAACTGCTTATATAAGAAATATTACATTATCACCAAATTTTATAAAAGACTGGATATCATTATTATTCACAATTCTCTTAATAAACTCAATTCAAGTAATTATTTTAGATTTAGTTTTTTTAATTGAAGTTGATTACACTAATTATTTAATTAATTCTGGATTCACCTTTTTATTTTATCCAATATTTTTTTTATTTTTTAATTTTTTAAACGAAAGAATTTCATATCAAGCTAATGATTAAATCTAATTCAGGAATAAGAAAAACCGATGTAATTAATAGAAGAATGTTTATAATCGGAGCAGCAAAAATAATAGTTTTTGCAGGTATAGTTGCCCGTTTATTTTCTTTACAAATAAATGAAAATAAAAAATATCTTACGCTTTCAGATAAAAATAGAATAAGGGAGTGGAAACTTCCTCCAACAAGAGGTAACATTGTTGATTATTTTGGAAATGTGATTGCTGGTAATTTGAAGGTTTACCAGCTACATATAATTCCAGAACAAGTTGAGAATTTTAATTACTTGTTAGTTAGATTAAAAAATCTTTTAAATTTAAGTGAAAAAAAAATTGCAAAGATAATTAAATTAAAAGCAGAACTTAAACCCTGGGATAGTATTATTGTTTCTGAAAATTTAAGTTGGAGTCAATTTGTAAAAATAAACAATTATTTGTACGATCTTGTTGGTGTTAAACCAGTTATGACAATCTCAAGAAACTATCCATTTAAAGATGTATACACACATATTCTTGGTTATGTAAGTCAACCAAATGAGCAAGAAATTTTGGACAATCAAATTATTCAGGAAAGATTTGTACCAGGTATGAAAATAGGAAAACTTGGTTTAGAGAAAAGACTTGAAAATCATTTAATAGGTAAAAATGCAATACAAAGATATGAGGTCAATGCTTATGGTAAAAGAATTAATCAATTAGAACATCAAAAAGGAGAGCAAGGATCACAAATACGCTTAACTGTTGATACAGAAATACAAAAAACCTGTGGAGAATTGTTGAATGAAAAAGCAGGATCTATAAGTGTAATGGATATTTACACAGGAGACATCATTGCAATGTATTCATCTCCATCTTATGATCCAAATTTATTTTTATTCGGTATAAGTCAAGATGAATGGCAATTAATTAGAAATAATCCTCTAAAACCGTTAATTAACAAAACACTTTCAGGTCTATACTCCCCGGGCTCAACAATAAAACCAATTGTTGCACTCTCAGCTTTAGAAAATAATGTTATTGATACAAAGTTTAAAGTTAAATGCACAGGTAAGATGGAGTTATACGGACAAACATTTCACTGCTGGAAGGAAAAAGGACATGGTTGGGTTAGTTTGAAAAATGCAATGAAACAATCCTGTGATACATATTTTTATGAAATTGCAAGATTGTTAGGAGTTGATCGATTAAATGTTACAGCTGAAAAGTTTGGTTTAGGTAAAAAAGTACTTGGTGAATATTTTGAAAATGAAAAAAAAGGACTATTCCCAAATACAAAATGGAAAAAAAATAATCTTGGCAGGGGTTGGGTATTAGGAGAAACGCTTATAACAGGCATTGGTCAAGGTTATATACAATCAACACCCCTACAACTCTGTATGATGACAGCACAAATTGCAAATGGTGGATATGCGATCAAACCAAAAATAATTGTAGATAGCAACCCATTATCATACGACGATGCAAAGCAATCAATGGAAAGTGGCTTATTATTTGACTCTAATTCTGAGTCTTTATTAGACAAAAAGCTATTTAAAGATAAAAATAATATTAAGATTGTTCAAGAAGCAATGTTTAGTTCAACCAATGAAAGATTTGGAACTTCTTATAAATCAAGAATAGATGATCCCAAATATCAATTTGCAGGAAAAACTGGAACAGCACAGGTTAAGAGAATAAGCAAAAGAGAAAGAGAATTAGATTTGGAATTAGAGCAAATACCTTACAAAGATAGAGACCATGCTTTATATGTTGCTTATGGTCCTTATATAAATCCAAGATATGCTTTGAGTATAATAGTAGAGCATGGAGGTTCAGGAAGTAAGACAGCAGCACCTATTGCAAAAAAATTATTCAAATTAATTATTGATAGACACGAATTAAGAAACAAACAATCAAATTTTGAGAGGATTACTATTTAAATGTTTCAACAAAATAGATTGAATAATGAGATTACATTATTTCAAAAAATAAAGAACTTAGATTATATACTATTAATTTCTGTTATTTTTCTTTCTGCAATAAGTGTTTTTGTTATGTATTCTACCGATGGAGGTGAAATACTTTTTCATACTAAAAATCATTTTTTAAAACTTACGGTTTTTTTTCCACTAATGATTTTTGTAGCTTTCTTCAACATAAAATTTTGGCATAATTTTTCATACATTATTTATTTTCTAGTAATAGTTTTATTAATTTATGTATCATTTTTTGGAATTAAGGCTTCAGGTTCACAAAGATGGATGGATGTATATTTTTTTGTACTTCAACCGTCTGAATTAATGAAAATAGCAATTATAATGTGTCTTGCTAAGTATTATCACAGATTAAAAATAGAAAATGTAAATTCATTCACCAGTATTACAATTGTATTGTCAATTATATTAATTCCAACTATTTTTGTAATTTCCCAGCCTGATCTTGGTACCTCTATACTTATTGCTTTAAGTGGATTAATTATATTGTGGTTAGGAGGAGTAAAAATTAAATATTTTATATATTCATTTATTACTTTCCTAATTTCACTACCATTTATAATTTCATTTTTAAAACCCTATCAAAAACTGAGAATCCTTACTTTTTTAGACCCAGATAGAGACCCATTAGGTGCAGGATACCAAATTATACAATCAAAAATCGCTATTGGTTCAGGCGGTCTTGATGGAAAAGGCTTTTTAAAAGGGACACAGAGTTATTTAGATTTTTTACCCGAAAAACATACAGATTTTATATTTACTTTATTCTCAGAAGAGTTTGGTTTTATAGGTTCTGTTGGACTTTTAATAATATACTCAATTATAATTTTTAGAATTATAAGAATAGGATCTATTTCAAGAAGTAATTTTGCAAGACTGTTTTGTTTTGGTTATGCTTTTGCAATTTTCATTTATATCGTTGTAAATTTGTCGATGGTTCTAGGTTTACTACCTATAGTTGGCTCACCACTTCCAATAATGTCATATGGTGGTTCATCAATGTTGGCTACAATGATTGGTTTTGGAATTGTATTAAGTGCGAAAATTAATCATAAACAAATCATTGCATAAAAAATTAAATTTGCATAATTTGTCACTCTGACAATTTAGTTTTTACTTGTATAACGATCTAATGAATAAAAATCTTAAGATAGGAATAGTTGGAGCAGGAATTCAAGGTGTTTGTAATGCTTTATTTCTTCAAAAAAAAGGTTTTAATGTAACTATTTTTGATAGAGATAATCCAGGCAGTCAAGCTGCCTCTTATGGAAATGCAGGTCATTTTTCACCTTATGCATCTCTCTCTTTAAATCGAACTGATGTTCTAGCAGATGTTCCAGCTATGTTACTCAGTTCTACAGGTCCACTAGCCTTGAAATGGAATTACATTCATAAAATGATTCCTTGGTTTTTAAAGTTTATAATGAATACTACCAAAACTAAGATGATGCATACTGCTAAAAATATGCACCAAATTTTAGATTTAGCTTTACCAGCTTATGATGAATTGTTTGAAGAAATTGATTTGGAGGGCCTAGTTGAAAACAAAGGTATTCTTTATATTTGGAATGATAAAGATTTAAAAAGTAGAGAATTAGAAATCAGAGTAAGGGAAGAATTGGGAGTTGAACAACAATTAGTAAATAAAGATGAGATTCACGATCTTGAACCACATATAAAACCATTCTATCATGCAGGTGTATTTTATCCTTATGCAAGACACGCAAGAAATCCAAAAAGAATTCTTTTAAAGTTATTTGATTTATTTTTGAAAAAAGGTGGAAAATTTAACAAAGTTAATATTAATGATATTAGTTTTGATGAAGAAAAACCAATCTTCAAGACCGAAACTCAAAGTTATGTTTTTGATAAAGCAATAATAGCCTGTGGTGCTTTTTCAAAAAAATTAACAGATAATCTTGGTGAAAAGATACCCTTAGATACAGAGCGAGGGTATCATGTTCATTTCAAAAATTGTGATCATTTATTAAGCAGACCCGTAATATTTTCTAACCGTGGATTTGGAATAACACCAATGGAACAAGGCTTAAGAGTTGTGGGAACTGTTGAATTCGGTGGTTTAGATAATCCATTATCTAAATCAAGAGTTAAGAATCTAATAACTAATGCAAAATATATGCTCGGAGATTTGCCCGAACATGAAGATGAGTGGCTAGGATTTAGACCGACTTTACCAGATTTTTTGCCTATCATGGGACCATCAAAAAATTACAAAAATATTTACTATTGTTTTGGGCACCACCATTTGGGATGGACTTTAGGCCCAATTTCTGGAAAGATTGTTTCAGGAATGATAGCGAACGAAAATACAAATTTAGATTTAAAACCATATAGCTCGCTTAGATTTAATTAAGTGACAAAAGATAATAATTTTTTAGCTTATTTGTATCTATTTTTAACTGTAACCTTTTGGGCGGGAAACTTTGTAGTAGGTAAACTTGCGAGTTTTTATGAGGTGCCACCTTTTTCATTAAATTTTTATCGATGGCTTTTTGCCTGGTTAATTTTAGCACCTTTTACAATTTCTGAAATACTAGAGAAAAAAAATTATATTATTAAGAACTACAAGCTTTTTATTATATTAGGAGTTACAAGTATAACAGTATTTAACTCTATTGTTTATTATTCTTTAAATTTTACGCAGGTTATCAGTGGAGTATTAATGATTTCAACTATACCTGTAATGATCATGTTGTTTTCATCAATTTTAAAAATTGAGAAGACAAATATATTTCAAATCATAGGAGTAATTTTTTCTTTTGTTGGGGTGATTACGATTATTACAAAAGCAAATTTAGAAATATTAAAAAATTTAGATTTTAATAAAGGTGATATTACTATGGTAATAGCAATGTTTTCATGGGCTTTATATTCAACATTGTTAAAGGGAAAACAATATGAGTTATCTCAAGTATCATTACTTCAAGTAGTAATTACTTTTGGTTTAATATTTTTAATTCCAATTTACTTTATTGAATATCAAATTGGATTTAGGATTAATTTAGAATTACCGTTTATTTTAATTTTATCTTATGTAGTTTTGTTTCCAGGTTTGGCATCTTTTCTTTTATGGATAAAAGGAATATCAATGATTGGTGCTAATCGATCTGGTGTTTTTCTACACTTAATGCCAATTTTGAGTGCAATAATGGCGATGATTTTTTTTAGTGAAAAATTTATGTTTTATCATATTTTAGGCGCTTGTTTTATTATTGCAGGAATATTGTTATCAAATAAGAAAGTTAAAAATGCTTAAAGTTGCTATATTAGACGATTATCAAAATGTTGCTCAACAATTTGTAGATTTAGAAAAACTATCAGGAAAATATGAATTTAAGATTTTTAGCGAACCCTTTTTAGATGAGGCTGACGCGATAGAACAGCTAGCTGATTTTGAAGCTTTATTGATAATGCGTGAAAGAACTCCTATCACAAAAAATTTAATTGATAATTTAAATGAATTAAAATTTGTAATCACAAGTGGATTACGAAACAAATCTATTGATTTAGAGGCTGCGAAGAAAAGAAAAATTATAGTTTGTGGAACAGATATAAATTTAAACCCAACACCTGAATTAACTTGGGCATTAATTCTTGGTTTAGCTAGAAATTTTAAAGAAGAGTTTGATAATATGTATCAAGGGTATTGGCAAACTACAATTGGAATGGAATTGAAAGGAAAAATCCTAGGTTTGATTGGTCTAGGTAGAGTAGGTACAGAAGTTGCAAAAATTGGAAAAGCATTCGGAATGCAAGTAATGGCCTGGAGTGAAAACTTGAGCTTAGACAAGTGCAAAGAATTAGATGTGCTCCCTTGTAGCAAAGATGACTTAATTACAAATTCTGATGTACTTTCAATTCACGTTCAAGGAGGTGAAAGATACAAAGACTGTATTACCATAAAAGAATTTGATAAAATGAAAAAAACAGCTTTTTTGATCAATACTTCTCGTGGACCAATAGTTAATGAAGACGACTTAATTATTGCTTTATCAACTAATGTAATTGCAGGTGCAGGAATTGATGTATATGAAAAAGAGCCTTTACCAGAAAATAATAAGCTTAGATTTTTACCAAATGCATTGATTACTCCACACATTGGTTATGTTACAGCTGAAAATTATAGTATTTTTTATAATCAAATGATTGAAGGATTAGAGGCTTGTGTAAATGGAAAGCCTATCAGAGTTTTAGAGTAAAAATGGAGTTACCTGTTGTTAATCACGAAGATTATTTTGCTAAAATTGGTGATGATCATAAATTTCCTATTAATAAATTTGGAGAATTAGCAAATTACCTAACCCAAAATAAAATAGTAAAAAAATTTCATAAACCCTCAGCTTGTTCATTTAAAACATTAAGTTATGCACATTCAAAAAATTATATTTTAGATATTCAAAACAAAACTTTAAGCAAAGAGGAAGTGAAAAAAATTGGATTTCCACTTGTAGATAGTGTTGTCCAAAGATCTTTAGTTGCCACAGGTGGAACTGTTCTAGCATCTAAACTTGCAATAAATTATGGCATTTCATGTAATACCGCAGGTGGTAGTCACCACGCAAGTTATGATGGAGGAGCAGGTTATTGTGTATTTAATGATGTTGCAGTTGCCTCACATTATTTACTTAATAGAGGTTTGGCAAATAAAATTTTGATTGTTGATCTAGATGTTCACCAAGGAAATGGTAACTCAGAAATCTTTAAAAACAACAGAAGTGTTTTTACATTCAGCATGCATTCCAAAACTAATTATCCTGCTAAAAAATCAAATAGTGATTTAGATGTAGAACTAGAAGATAATTTAGAGGATGATAACTATATCAAAACACTTAAACATTATTTAAATGTGTTAAATCAAGAAAATTTTGATTTTGTTTTTTATATAGCAGGTGTTGATATTCATTTTAATGATAGATTAGGTAAATTAAAAGTCTCTGACGAGGGAATAAAACTTAGAGATGAGCTTGTAGTAGAAAACTTTTTTTCTAAACGGATACCATTTTGTGGAGTTTTGGGTGGTGGTTATAATAAAGATTTTAACAAACTTGTTGAATTACATTCAATGTTACATCAATCTTGTGCTAAATATATTAAATCATGACAAAAAAAATAAATCCAAATTTAACTGCAGAACAAAAATTAATTTTATTCGAAGAAGGGACTGAGCTTGCCGGTTCGAGTGAACTCAATCATGAAAAAAGAGAAGGAAGTTTTCATTGTGCAAATTGTGGAGAAAAATTATTTGACTCTAAAACAAAATATGAGAGTGGATCAGGTTGGCCTTCTTTTTATGAGTCTCTACCAGATGTGTTTGAAACAAAAACAGATCACTATTTAGGTTACGCAAGAACTGAATATCATTGTAAAAAATGTGGTGGTCACCATGGTCATATATTTGAAGATGGTCCCAAACCAACAGGAAAGAGATTTTGTAATAATGGAGTATGTTTAGTTTTTAAACCAAAGAGCTAAATTTAATGTTTGAAGATATTGATATAAAGGCAATAAAAAAAGAATTAAGAAATTTTTCAAAAAATTATATAGAAAATTTTAATAAAATAGAAAAATTTGTTAAAGCTGAAATAGATGAAATTTTAACTCTTAAAAAAAAGAATAAATCTATAATTCCAGAGATAAGTTTTAATCAGATAGATCAGGAAAATATTCAAGAAATAAACAACATAAAAAAAAGAGGGTGTGTAATTATCCGAGATGTTTTTGATGACAAAATGATTCAAAATTTGAATGTGAAATTAGAGAAATATATCGATGAAAATAATTATTATGAGGATCAAAAAAAAAAATCTAATTTAGACAAATATTTTAGTGATTTGCAATCTGCAAAACCTCAAATTTATGGTCTTTATTGGTCCAGAGCACAGATTGAAATTAGACACTCAGAGCAAATGGCTAAAGTAAAAAAATGGCTTAATAATCTTTGGATATATGAAAACTCTGAATATAAAGTTTTTGATCCAAATAAAGAATTATCCTATGCAGATAGAGTAAGAAGAAGAGAGCCAGGGGATGATACTTTGGGACTTTCTCCTCATTGTGATGCTGGATCTATTGAAAGATGGACTGACAGTTATTACCAAAAAATTTATAGAAATATTTTTTCTGACAACTTTGAAAAATATAATCCATTTGAAGCAAAGTATAGAGATAGAACAATAGAGTTCGAATCTCCTGCGGTTGCACATGTATTTAGAACATTTCAAGGGTGGACTGCTTTGACGGAGCAAGGACCAAGTGATGGGACTTTACAATTAATACCTATTGCTAAAGGAATTGCTTATGTTTTAACTAGAGCATTACTAGACGATGTTGAAGAAAATGAATTGTGTGGATCAAAACTTGGCAGAGCTTTATCAGTAAATAAAGATTATCATTCATTATTGTTAAAAGGTTTAGTTTCAATTCCAAAAATGAATCCAGGTGATACTGTTTGGTGGCATCCAGATGTTGTTCATGCCGTTGAAGACAAACACTCAGGAAAAAATTATTCAAACGTTGTTTACGTTGGTGCAACACCTTATTGTAAAAAAAATCTAGATTATACAGTAAAACAATCTAAAAAATTTTTAAAAGGAAAGAGTCCACCAGATTTCGCAGCTGAAGATTATGAAATTAAATATAAAGATAGAGTTAAACTAGAAGATTTAAGCTCTTTAGCAAAAAAAACAATTAGCTTTAGAAGAATGGAATTAATTATTTAAAAGATCTTGAAGTTTATTTTCTTTTTCTAATGCTCTTACTTCATCGTAACCACCAATATGCTGGTCATCAAAAAAAATTTGTGGAATAGTTCTTTTTCCATTAGCTTTTTTAATCATCTCATCCATTGCTCCATCAACTTTTGAAATATCAATTTCATTATAAGGTGCATTATTTCTAGCTAATAATCTTTTTGCTGCCTCACAATAATTACATAACGGACCTGTATACATAGTGATTTTTTTCATTAACTATAGATAGTCACCTTTTTTAATTTTACTAGCTATTTCTTTTCTAGAATATTCAAACTTTTTTCGATGTTTTATACTTTTTTGGTTTACTCTTTTTCTCCATAATCTGAATGATGATGGTTTTAAAGATCTTCGCATAATTTTAATTACATCAGATTCTTTTTTACCTGTTTTTTTTTCAATTTCCTCGAACGTGATTCTATCTGCCCAAGCTGCCCAAATGATCCAATCCGGATCGTCCATTTTGGGCTCTGGATTTTTGACTTTAGTAATTGGCCTGTGACCTTTTTTTTTCATAAATCCTTTATATTTGAAAAAAATATTTAATGCATTTTTTTTAGCCTCTGATATTATGTATTAGATAGTCCTTCTTAGCCATCTTTAGCTCCCGGTTTTTAAGGACTATCTTTTTTTATGCTCCCCCTAGATTTTATACTTTATCTACAGATAATTATTTTTTTATTTATTACACCTGGAACACCCAGGATTGTAATTATCTCTTATTCAATGAATTACGGTGTCGGAAAATGTGTATGGTCTGCTTTAGGTGATGTAACTGCAAATTTGATTCAGGCAACTTTAGTTATTTTTGTGATTGGATCTTTTTTTTCAGAGAACTCGGTGATACTTAATGCGTTTAAATGGATTGGAATAATTTATTTATTATATTTAGCTTATGATATTTATAAATCTCGACCAAAAAGTATTTCAAACGAAGGAGAAATAAAAAAAAGTAACTTATCTTTTTTTAGAGATGGTTTTTTAGTTGCTGGCACAAGTCCTAAGGCTTGGATGTTTTTTCCTTTTATTTTCCCCCAATTTATTGATTTTAATTCAAATTTATTAGCACAATTTGTTATTTTAATTACAACTTACATCGTTTTAGATTTTTTATCTTTAATTGGCTACGCAATGCTCGCACAAAAATTAATAAAATGGATCACTGCTAATCCAAAAACAATTAATACAATTTCTGCGAGTGTTTTAGTAATTATTGCCGCAATAATTGTTGTAACTCAACAATATTAATTAGATTTGGCCTTTATTGCCACTTGCATAAAATAAAATTTCTTTATTTAATCAATATATAATTAATTAATTAAAGAGGAAATAAAATGAGATTAAATAAAATAATTTTAAGTTTTGTTTCTGCATTAGTAATTTTATTTTCAACTTCAGTTGCATCATTTGCAAAAGTTGTTGGTGACAAAATTATCCTAGGTGCTGCAATTTCCTTAACTGGTAAATACTCATCAAATGGTGTTCATACTCAAAATGGTTATAACATGGCCGTTGACAGAATTAACAGCATGGGTGGTGTTAAAGTTGGTGGAAAGACTTATAAGTTTGACATTATTTATTACGATGATGAATCAAACCCTAAGAGAGCTGCACAGCTTGCAGAAAGATTGATATCACAAGATGGTGTTGAGTTTATGCTTGGCCCTTACAGTTCTGGTTTAACTAAAGCGATTGCACCAGTAACTGAAAAATATGGTGTTCCAATGGTTGAAGCAAATGGTGCATCTAGATCTTTGTTTACAAAAGGTTACAAATATCTATTTGCTGTATTAGCTCCAGCTAACTTGTATCTTGATGTTGCTATCGAAACAGCAGTTGAGTTAAATGGTGGAAAAGGGGTTAGAATTGCGCAAGCTTTTGAACAAGATGCATTCTCACAGGACGTTAGATTAGGTATTTTAGATGCTGCAGAAAGAACTGGTTCTAAAATCATAATCGACGATAAATTACCTAAAGAGCTAAATGATATGGCTGCTACTTTGGTTAAAGTAAAACAAATGAAACCAGATGTACTTGTTGTATCAGGTCACACAAAAGGTGCGTTAACTGCGATCAGACAAATTGCTGAAATGAAAGTTGATGTTCCTATGTTGGCTATGACTCACTGTGATGCTGCAAAATTATCTAAACAGCATGGTAAAAATTCACAGTATGCACTTTGTGCTTCTCAATGGCACAAGTCACTAACTTATAAAGATGATTTCTTTAAAGATGGAATGACTTATGCTGCGGACTTTGAGAAGGAATTTGGATATGATCCGCCTTACCAATCTGCTGAATCTTCAGCTGCTTTATTGGTATTCAAAGATGCATTTGAAAGAGCAAATTCTTTCGATCAAAAGAAAGTAAGAGATGCTCTTGCAGCTACTAACATGCAAACATTCTATGGAAATATTAAATTTGCACCTGGTGGTCAGAATGTTGACAAGCCAATGGTACTTTTCCAAGTAATGTGTGATGCTTCAGGAAAATGTGAAAACAAAGTTGTTGCTCCTTTAAAATGGGCTTCTGCTAAGTTGATTCACCCAGTTCCTAAGTGGTCAGAAAGATAAAATAAAATATTGAAGCCCCCTAGTCATAGGGGGCTTTTTTTTATATAACCCAAAAAATAATTTTATGGATTTTCTTGTATTTCAATATCCAATGATAACAGTTCAAGCCTGTTTGGATGGAATTCTTTTAGGTGTTTTATTTGCATTAATTGCTTACGGAATGGCACTTCAATGGGGTGTGATGAATATAATTAATATTGCACAAGGAGATCTTGTTATTTTGGGAGGATACATAGCATATTTTATGTATCTCTACGGTATTCATCCAGCATGGGGTGTGATTGTTGCGCCAGTAATAATGTATTTCGTTGGTATAGCAATTTACAAACTCGTAATAAATAAAGTAGTAGATAGAGATTTATTTATCTCAATCTTAGCAACTTTTGGAATAAGTATTTTATTCATGCAATTAATGAACTTTGCATTTGGAGCAGACGTTGTTCTTGCAAACTCTGGGTATGGAACAACCATGTTGTTTGACAGCAACGTTGTTTTACCTAATTCAAAAATATTTTCAGCATTTATAAGTATTTTATTTGCTGCCTGTTTAGTAATTTATATGAAAAAATCTAAGCTTGGACGAGCTATTAGAGCTACTGCACAAAATGCTAGAGCTGCTAAAATTTTAGGCGTTGATACAGAAAAAGTTTATGCAGCAACATTTGGTATAAATGCTGCTCTTTGTGGTGTGGCTGGAGCATTAATTTCTATAACATTCACAATTCACCCTTATATGGGATTACCATATACAATTCGATCATTTATGATTGTTATTGTTGCGGGCCTAGGAAATTTACCAGGAGTTGCAATGTCTGGTATGGGTCTTGGTGTATTTGAAGAATTTGCAGACTATATTCTAGGAACAGAATTTAGAATTGGCTCTGTATTTTTACTATTAGTATTAATTTTAGTTTACAGAAGATTTAAACTTTCGAGAAAAAGAGAGTACCTAAAGTGAAAAAAGTTGAAATTACAGATGATACTGGAAAAATAATTAAAGTTGATATCGAAAAATTTAAAAAACATATAGATGAGTATCATTTAAATGGATCAAGCGTACATGAAGAAAATGGACATTACTTTACAGTTGACCAAAAATTTAGAGATAAAATAAACAACTTATATGAACAAGAATAATTTAATTTTATACTCTGGTATTTTGATTTTTGGTTTAGCAGCGCCATTCCTTTTTCCAGCTTTTAAAGTTCAGTTATCTATACTTTGTGTATTAATTGTTCTTGCGACTACATGGAATATCCAAGGTGGTGAGATGGGGTATAATTCATTCGGAAATATTTTGTTTTATGGTCTCGGGATGTATCTTTGTGCATCTGTTCAGGTTGGAATGTTTTTTCCATTAGCAGAATGGACAGAGAGTGGTGGTGAAAAAACATTTGTGCATACACCTACCCAGTTTTTTCAAGGAATGGCTGTCGGATTGATAGTTGCTGCAGTTGTACCAACTATTGTAGCAGGTTTAATTGGCTACTCTATTTTAGGACTGAGAGGACATTACTTTGCAATATGTACATTGGGTTTAGGTGTAGCTGCAGGTGAAATTTCTGGAGGTATAGAAATAATTGGAGCAGGTCAAGGTTTTACTACTCCACCATTTCCAGACGTAGGGAGTTTAGAAGCAAGAGGAGAATTTTTTTATTTCTTAAGTTTCTTTACTTTAATTTTGACATTTATTGCAGTGCGTTCAATTTATTCTACGAGATTCAAATTAATACTTAATGCTATCAGAGATAATGAAGATAAAGCTGAAGCAATGGGTATTGAAACAATGAAATATAAAATTATTGGCTGGATGATCTCAGCTTTCTTTTGTGGATTGGCAGGAGGAATAATGGGTGGCTTGGTTGGATACATCGATTCAACAGATGTTGCATTTGACGGAAGAGAGATGGGAGTATTTATGGTACTGATGGCAATACTAGGAGGTAAAGGAACTCTTTGGGGCCCAATTATTGGTGCAACTATATTTCACATTTTTAAAGAAGGTTTTTGGACATTTTTTCTGGGTTGGCAGTATGTTGCTCTAGGAGTTTTGATTGTTGTGATTGTGATTTATTTCCCAGAAGGAATAATGGGATGGCTTAGAGAAAAATATCCAGAGCGATTTGGTGAAGTAGTTGATGAAAAAGATCGTAAAGCACAGGTAGAACTTAAATGAGTATTTTAGAAGTTAGCAATGTAAGTAAATCTTTTGGTGGTGTTAAAGCTAACGTTGATATTTCAATGAATGTTGAAAAAGGGAAGATAGTTGGATTGATTGGACCAAATGGTTCAGGAAAAACTACATTATTTAATTCGATTGTAGGAACTTACCCAATCGATAATGGATCTATTAAATTTAATGGAAAAGAAGTTTCTGAGTTACCAGTTCCTGTAATTGCTAAGTTAGGATTATTGAGAACTTTTCAGCAAACAAGAATTTATGGAAAGCTTAATTGTATAGAAAATATGCTTATTAGTCATAAAGGTAGTGACGCAGATTTAATGAAAATATTTTCAAAAATTCCACAAGAATTAACAGATAAAGCAGAAACTTTATTAAATTTTGTAGGTTTATATCAAAAAAGAAAGCTAAGAGCTGGAGATTTATCTTTTGGTCAGCAAAAATTACTAGAGCTTGCTATGGCATTAATGAATGAACCAGAGATGTTATTACTAGATGAACCCACAGCTGGAATTAATCCGACACTGATAAATGGTATTATTGATAGATTAATTAAAGTTAACCAAGATTTTGGTATTACTCTTTTGGTTATTGAACACAATATGAGAGTGATTATGCAATTAGCAGAAAATATTTTTTGTTTAGCTCATGGTAAAATGTTAGCTAATGGATCACCAGATGAAATTAAAAACGATAAACGTGTTATTGACGCGTATTTAGGAGCTCAATAATGGCTAATCAATATGAAGTACTAGGAAAAGCTCCGACACCAGATGATTTAAAAAAATTATCTCCAAACGAAGTTCATTTGACTATTAAAAATTTAAACGCAGGTTATGGAAAAATGGAAATTTTACATAACTTTGATTTATTCATAAATAAAGCTCAGTCTTTATGTTTAATTGGACCTAATGGTGCAGGTAAATCTACAATTCTTCATTCAATATATGGTTTTACAAACATTTTTTCTGGTCAAATTGAGCTTGAAGGAAAAGAAATTACAAATCTTACCCCAGCAGAAAAGTTAAAGTCAGTCGGTATAGCTTATATATTACAGGATAACTCTGTATTTCCAGATATGACAGTAGAAGAAAACTTATTAATGGGAGGATATATAAAAGAAAAAACAGATGAGTCATATGAAGAGGCTGAAAGAATTTTTGAAAAGTATGAAAGGTTAAGAAATAGAAGGAACCAACCAGCAAAAGTTTTATCTGGTGGGGAGAGAAGATTGCTAGAAATATCTAGAGCATTAGTTATGAAACCTTCAGTGCTTTTAGTAGACGAACCGTCAATTGGACTTGAACCCAGATATATTGAGATGGTTTTTGAAATATTAAGAGATCTTCAGCAAAACGAAAAAAAAACAATCATTCTAGTAGAACAAAATGCCAAAAAAGGATTGGAGTTTGCAGATATAGGATACGTTTTAGTATCTGGGCAAACTGCAATTGCAGGTAAAGGAGACGATTTACTTCAAAATCCTGATGTTGGTAGATTGTTCCTAGGTGGATAATGATTAATAAAAATTTTTTCTTTAAAGGATATAGATCTATATTTACTCATGATAGTCCAGCTATAGCTCTAACTTGTTGCTTTATAGCAATTGGAGCTCTCTTTAAAAATTTAGGTTTTAATATTCAGGAAAGTATTTTTTCAACTGTTCTAACTTATGCATTACCAGGTTCATTGGTAATGGCAGAGTCTATGTTGATTGGAGCATCTTTATTAAATATTTTTCTAGCAGTTTGGTTTGTGAATGCTCGACTTTATCCAATGGCTGTATCTTTATTTCCTTTAATGATGCACAAATCTCAACCTAAGTGGAAGTATTACTTTTCTTGTCATTTCATTGCTGTTTCAGCCTGGTTAATCATGAAAAGCAATTATAAGAAAATTCCAAAAGAATATAGGATTGATTATTGGATTGGAATTGGAAGTGCAACTGTAAGTGTATCTGTTATTGGAACATTTATAGGTTTTTCTTTTTCAGAATTCATGAATAAAGATATGATGATTGGATTGGCAATTCTTAATCCAGTATATTTTTTATGCATGATGGTTGGAGCATCAAAAACTTTACAAGTTACACTATCTGTCTTACTTGGAATAATTTTAGGACCAATTATTTATTTATTTTCACCTGAGTGGTCAATTCTGTTAGCAGGTGTAATCGGTGGAACTATAGCTTATTTAGTTGGAGAGTATAATGTCAGCTAATATCGTTTATGCAATTTTAGTTACATCTCTTGCTACATTTTTATCTAGATTTTTAGGCGCTCTCACTTCTCAAGGTATTAAGGAAACATCAAAACTTTTTAAGTGGTTTAATTGTTTAGCCTATGCAACTTTAGCAGCATTAATAGCAAGAACTATAATTTTTCCTGCTGGCGTGTTAATAGAAGCTAGTTATTACAGTAGATCAATTGTTGTATTTTTATCCTTGTTTGTTTTTTTTATTTCTAAGAAAAACTTTGTTTATCCTACAATTTGTTGATTATTTTTGGCAATAACTATTTTTTTAAACTTTCTTTTTAACCCAAGAGCTATTTTTTTATTTCTTGGAGAAATAATAATTTTCTTATAGGAAATTTTTGATTTACATATTCCAGTAATCACTGAAGCTGCAATTTTTCCAGTACCAATAAAACCTAAATTCATAATTTTGGATACTTTATATTGATTATATTGAATTAATTAACAAAAAAAGAACCTCTAATTCTTAGTAATTCTCTGCTTAATTCCTTGTTTTCTTTGAAGGGTTTTCTTCCATGAAGCCAGAAGTAATTATTTGCAATCACAGAGAATCCAACAGGTAATTTTGTAATTATTTTATTTTTACTTTCCTCTAATCCATCAGATAATCTTTGTAAAAAATTTCCTTGATCCATATTTTGAGGTTCTGGAAATTGATCTATATAAGATATTGTTGGTCTTCCCTCTTTATCAGTTGAAAAAACTGGGTGCTCTACCTTGTAATCAATATTTTTACTTTTTGGTGACCCCCAAACAAAATTTTGTCTCCCAACTGGATCATTGTATAGATCATCACAATGCTCCCAGTCATCAAGGTGCAACATAGCTGTTTCACCACCTTCAACATTTTGCTCATCAATTTTTGTCATAATTAACCAATCGGTCACATCTTTCACATATGTACCATCTGTATGAAGATCCATATTCCTATAAGCCTTTCTTAAATAAGAGTCGCTGCTATCTTCATGTTTAACATGAAAACGAGCATAATATTTTCCTGCCATGGCATCATGATTAGGTACACCAATTAGATGAGCTATTGCAGTTGATAACTTAACTAAAAATGTATCATTAATTTTTGCAGTTATATTTTTTGGTCCAATAATAAAGCAACCTGTAGATCTATCTCTAATAATTGAGTTCATTAATTCGCTTAATTTATTATTTGTTAAATC
>CACJCG010000006.1 GCA_902591845.1 uncultured Pelagibacteraceae bacterium | reverse complement strand
TCTATATTAACGGAGAAGATGCAAAAGAGTTTCTTCAAAATCTTATCAGTAACGACATAAACAAAGTAAGCGATGTAAATAGTTGCTTTAGTTCATTACTTACACCCCAAGGTAAATTTTTATACGAATTTATAATCGTAAAACATAAATCTGGATATCTTTTAGATTGTGAAAAACCTCAGGCAGGGGAGTTATTAAAACAACTATTCCTATATAAACTAAGATCAAAAGTTGAAATTCTCAATTTAAGCAATGAATTTGTTGTGGCAGCTTTTTCTCAAGAAAAATTCTTAACTTTTGATGATGCAAAAGATCAATCTGGATTTACTATCAAATATAGAGAAGATCCAATTTTTTTAGATCCAAGAAATAAACAATTGGGTGCTAGATTAATTATTAATTTAGAAAAACTATACTTATCTTTAAAAAAACTTGATCTTCACAATGCAAAACTTAAAGAGTATTATTCATTAAGTCATAGCCTTGGAATAGTTCCAAAAGATTTGAATAAGTTACGAGATAAATTGTTTGGAATTGAGTGTAATTTTGAAGAATTAAATGGAATTGATTTCAAAAAAGGTTGTTATGTTGGCCAAGAAAATACTGCACGAATTAAATTAAAAAACAAGCTTTCAAAAAGATTATTTCCAATAAATGTAATTAATGGAAAATTGTACGAAGGTGAAAGTATTTTTAATAATGAAATAGAAATAGGAAAGGTGTTAATTGATAATGATTACCCTTTTGCTTTAGTCAAATATTTAGATAAAAACTTTGATGAAAAAGTTGATTTTAAAACTAAAGAAGCTTACATAAACATCAGAAAACCAGATTGGATCAATTAATATTGGATTTGGTGCGGTCGGAGAGACTCGAACTCTCATGGACTAAGTCCACACGGCCCTCAACCGTGCCTGTCTACCAATTTCAGCACGACCGCGATATGTCTCATAATAAATGAATGACAATTATGTTTCAAATTGGTAAAAATTGTTATGGAATTTACACAAGAAGTGCGTAAAGCAACAGATCCTATTTATCAAAAAATTTCTAAGGTTGTGCCTGAAATTGAATGGTCAGTGTATGCCCCATATATTCATAAAATTAATAAATTAAAAAAAGAAAAAAATGCCGTAATTCTTGCCCACAATTATCAAACACCAGAAATTTATCATGGTGTTGCAGATTTTTCTGCAGACTCTCTAGCATTAGCAATAGAAGCTTCAAAAACTTCTGCTGACATTATCTTGATGGCTGGAGTTCATTTTATGGCAGAGACTGCAAAATTAATGAGTCCTAATAAAAAAGTTATTCTACCAGATATGGATGCTGGCTGTTCTTTATCATCATCTATTACAGGTAAAGATGTTAGGCTATTAAAAGAAAAATACCCAGGCGTTCCTGTTGTGTCTTATGTTAATACCTCAGCAGAGGTTAAGGCTGAAACAGATGTTTGTTGCACATCTGCTAATGCAGTTAAAATAGTTAAATCACTTGGGGTAAAAAGAGTAATATTTTTACCTGATGATTATTTAGCTAAATATGTTGCTTCTCAAACTGATGTTGAAATTATTTCTTGGAAAGGAATTTGTATTGTCCATGATCAATTTAATAAAAAAGAAATAGAGGATATAAGAAAAAATAACCCAGGAATTAAAATTATTGCACACCCAGAATGTCCTCCTGATGTAATTGAAGCAAGTGATTTTGCAGGATCTACATCTGGAATGATCAAATATGTAAAAGATAATCAACCAAAAAAAGTAATGATGGTTACAGAGTGTTCAATGAGTGACAATATTCAAATAGAAAATCCAAATGTGGATTTTGTTAAGCCATGTAATATGTGTCCTCATATGAAAAAAATTACACTTCCAAAAATATTAGATTGTCTAGAGAATGAAACTGGTGAAATAATTATGGACAGAGAAACAATTGAGAAAGCCAGAATATCCGTAGAGAGAATGGCAGCCATTGGCAGATAATTAAGTGTCAAAAATTAAATTAAGCAAAGAATTTATTAAAAGTACTGTTAAGCTAGCTTTGAACGAAGACCTTTATCCCTCAGGAGACATTACTTCAAGTCTAATTAATAATGATAAAGTTGTAAAAGTTAAATTAATTTCAAATCAAAGCGCAATTGTTGGTGGATTGCTTTTCGCTAAAGAAGCCTTTTCATTAATTGATAGTAAAATAAAATTCATAATTAATAAAAAAGATGGTTCAAGGACTAGTAAAGGTTCGTTAGTTGCTTTGATAAAAGGTAAAGCAAAAAATATTTTAATTGCGGAAAGAGTTGCTTTAAATTTTTTATCTCATATTTCTGGAATAGCAACTAAAACAAATGAATTTGTTAAATTAGCTGGAAAAAAAACTAAAATTTGTTGCACAAGAAAAACAATTCCTAATTTAAGAGTTATACAAAAATATGCAGTTAAATTAGGAGGTGGTACAAATCATAGATTTAACTTAAGTGATGAATATTTAATCAAAGATAACCATATAGCGAGTTCAGATTTAAAGAACTTGGTATTAAAAGCGATTAAAAATAAAAAAGGAAAAAAAATTACTGTTGAAGTTGATACAGTCAATCAACTTAAATCTATACTAGGTCTAAAATTTAATACTCTTCTACTAGACAACATGAGTATTAGAAATTTAAAACAAAGTGTGAAAATTGCTAAAAAGTATTATGAAACTGAAGCTTCAGGGAATGTTACTTTAAAAACTGTTAAAGCCATTGCGTCTACTGGAGTTAATAGAATTTCTGTTGGCAGTATTACGCACAGTGCTCCTGCAGTTGACTTTAAGTTAGAAATTTAATTCACAAACTTTGATAGATCTGGCTTAAAGTAGTTAGGGCCTTTCATGACTTTTCCAGACTCATTGTAAATTGGTTTTCCATTTTCATCTAACTTACTCATATTGGAATTTTGGACCTCATCAAAACATTTATCCAAATCAATTCCAAATGCGTGCCCTGCTCCATAAGTTACATATAATATATCTGTTAGTGCATCAGCTACTTCCAATAAGTCCTTATTATTCATGGCTTCTGTAAGCTCCTCTAATTCCTCTTTAATTAGATCTATCCTTAATTTATTTATTTTATCAGTACTAAATGAAGGTTTTGTTTTAACTTCCTGACCAAAAGTTTTCATGAAAGTGCCTACTTTGCTAAAATTCGACATAATGCTCCTGTATGTTTTTAAAAAATTATTGTATGTTAATAATTATTTGTTACTTAAAAATTAATCAATGAAATTAAGAAAAGAATTTGACAGTATTGGAAGCATAAATGTTCCAAATGATAAATATTGGGGAGCATCTACTCAAAGATCCAACAAATTTTTTAATATTGGAAAAATTTTAGTAAATATTTCAATCATTAAATCTATAGCAATTATTAAAAGATCAGCTGCAATAGTACATGCAAAAGACAAATTGATTGATGGTAGAATTTCTAAAGCAATAATCAAAGCATCAGATGAAGTGATTAAGGGTAAATTAGATGAAAATTTTCCTTTAAAAGTTTGGCAAACAGGTTCGGGAACACAAACAAATATGAATGTCAATGAGGTTATTGCTAATAGAGCAATAGAAATTTTAGGGGGTAAGAAGGGAGCTAAAAAGCCTGTCCATCCAAATGATCATGTAAATAAATCTCAATCTACAAATGATGTTTTTCCAACTGCAATGCATATCTCGGTAGCTAAAGAGACTATTTCTAAAATGCTACCAAACCTAAAAATTTTAGAAAAAGAACTTAAAAAAAAATCTACTGAATTTAAAAACATAGTTAAAATTGGGAGAACTCATTTACAAGATGCTACGCCACTATCTCTCGGACAGGAGTTTTCAGGATATCATACACAAGTTAAAAAAAGTATTGAAAGAATTGAATATGCATTAAAAGAAATATTATTTCTTGCTCAAGGTGGTACGGCTGTTGGTACCGGAATAAATTCAAAGAAAAATTTTGACAAAAAAATTGTTAAAGAGATTGCTAAATTTACTAAAATTAAATTTAAACCAGCTCCAAATAAATTTGCCGAGCTTGCTGCTCATGATGCAATTGTTAATTTTTCTGGTGCTCTTAATACCTGTGCGGTAGCTTTAATGAAAATATCTAATGATATTCGTTTCTTGGGTTCTGGCCCAAGAGCTGGATACGGGGAATTAATCTTGCCTGAAAATGAACCTGGCTCATCTATAATGCCAGGGAAAGTTAATCCAACACAATGTGAAGCGGTAACAATGGTGTGTGTAAAAGTTATTGGTAACCATAATGGTATAACTATGGCTGGATCTCATGGTCATTTTGAGCTAAATGTTTTTAAACCATTAATTGCACATAATATTTTACAATCTATTGATTTAATTTCAGATAGCACAAAAAATTTTGCTGTTTATTGTGTTAAAGGAATAAAAGCTAATAAAAAAAAAATACAGGAGCATCTGGATAATTCACTTATGTTAGTAACGGCTTTAGCGCCACATATAGGATATGATAATGCTGCAAAAATAGCAAAAACTGCTCTTAAAAATAATACAACATTAAAACACGAAACCTTGAAAACTAAATTAATAAATGAAAAAGAATATAATAGGATAATTAATCCAAAAAAAATGATCTATCCCGCATAACTCTTTATTGCCTCATTTAATAAGTTTTTAAAATAAATTTTATTTTGTAGGTCACCTTTTTTTAAAATAACATTATTTAAAATTTTATTAACATTTTGATTAATATTATCATCTATCTTAATATCCTTTAATTCAGTAATTTTTTGGTCAAAATTATAAGTAAAATTTAAATCAATTTTTTTAATTTTATTTCTATATTTTTTAGGAGTAAGAAGAAATTTATATAATTCAATATAATTATTTATCTTTATATTTAGTTTTCCGTCTAGAACCAATTGACCATTTTTAACATAAATTAAACTTTCTAATAATTCAAACTCTGCAATATCTTTCCAATCAAAACTTGTATTATCTATATCGATTAAACCTTCTTGGATTTTTGACTTTAGATTAATGTTTTTAAAACTAAAATTATTATAAATATTGTCTGCAATGATATTTAATTTAAAATCTATATTTTTATGATTAAATATTTCAGTTTTTAAAAACTGTACAATAATAGAATTAGAATTAACTAGGTAATTTAAATTTACCTGATCTAAATCACCATCCAATTTAGCATAAAACGGTTTTAAATTAAATTCTCCTATATATTTAATACTTGGTTGATCTTTTTTATCAAATATATGAAATTCAAAATAATTTTTTTAATTTCATATTCTGCAATTTGTTTTAATTTTTTAAAAATAAACTCTGATCTACCTATTTTTTTTTCATTTTTAAATGTAAGCTCATTTTCAATTTTAAGTTTAATCAAATTAAGATTTATTTCTGAAAATATTTTTGATCTATCCTCATTAAAAAATGATTCAATTGAATAAGGTATGTTGAAAATTTCGTTATCTGAATAAAGTATACTTTTAAATTCCTTGGGTTCAAAATAATATTTCATTTTTAAAATTTTATTTATAAACAAAACCTCATTCTCTAAATTTCTAAAAAAAACGTTGCTATTTTTTATTTTAAGATTTCCATTTTTATAGTTTTTATTTAGGAGTTGGAGAAAAAAATTATAATTATTTTTATTTAAATTAAAATTTGCATTTTCTAAAACTAAATCTCTTAAATCAATATTTTGTACAGAGATAAGGTTATCAAATGATATAAAGACTTTTAACTTTTTAATTTTTGAAATTTCACCCTGATCATTATAAATATTTATCTCTGTAGTTGTAAAATTAGGTCTTGGAAATAAATTATATTTAAAATCTTGAGAAAATTTAAAATTTAAGTCAAATTTACTTTTAAGTTCGTTTTTGATCTCATTAGAAATATCAGATTGTTTGTAAAGAGTTGGAATCAATAAATAACTTATAAATACAACAAAAAATGCGACAAAAGTAAATATTAGTTTATTATTTTTAAATAGATATCTTAGATTTATAAAATTTAACCTGTTTAAATTTTTTTCTAAAAGACTATTAATTAAATTACTGATGTTTTTTAAATATTTTAAAAAAAAATTTGTTTTGCTCATAATGGCCAAGAAAGCTTATAAAGTATTATTTTAAATGATAAACAAGGATTATTTAAACAATTTAAATGAACCACAAAAAAATGCTGTTATGCATCTTGATGGCCCATTATTGATTGTTGCTGGAGCTGGATCGGGAAAGACAAAAGTTTTAACCTCCAGAATTGCCCATATTATTAGAGAAAAAAAGGCATTTCCTAATCAGATTTTAGCAGTCACATTCACTAATAAAGCCGCAAAAGAAATGCAAAATAGAGTCAGTAAAATACTTGGCTCTACGGCAGTAGGACTTTCTTGGTTAGGCACCTTCCACTCCATTTGTGCAAAGTTATTAAGAAAACATGCATCAGCAGCAAATCTTAATTCTAACTTTACAATCATAGATGCTGATGATCAGATCAGGCTTATAAAAAATATTTGTAAAGCAGAGAACATAGATACTAAACAATTATCACCAAGATTTATACTTGCAATAATAGATCGCTGGAAAAATAAAGGATTTTATCCAAATGAAGTAGTAATTAATAAAAAAGATATTTACGAAAAAACCATTGTTCCACTTTATAAAATTTATCAACAAAAATTAACTGATTTAAACTCATGTGATTTTGGTGACCTTATTTTACATACTGTAAAAATTTTAGAATTTAATTCTGATATTAGAGAGATATATTCTAAAAATTTTAAATATATTCTTGTTGATGAATACCAAGATACAAACTTTATTCAAAGTAAATGGCTTAATCTTTTATCAGAAAAAAATAAGAATATATGCTGTGTTGGTGATGATGATCAATCAATTTATAGCTGGAGGGGTGCAGAAATAAAAAATTTTTTAGAATTTGATCAAGTTTATAAAAATACAAAAGTAATAAGATTAGAGCAAAATTATAGATCTTCTCAGAATATTTTATCTGTGGCTTCAGAACTTATTTCCAATAATCAAAATAGAGTTGGAAAAACATTGATTTCTACAATGGAAGAGGGTGATCCAGTACAATTAAACTGTTTTAAAAATGGAAAAGATGAAGCAATTGGGATTTCTGATGAAATTGAAAAAAAAATAAAAAAAAAGTTTTCGTATAATAATATTGCAATTTTAGTTAGAGCCATTTTTCAAACACGTGAATTTGAGGAAAGATTTCTTAAAATTGGTATGCCTTACAGAATATTAGGTGGTACAAAATTTTACGAAAGAGCTGAAATTAAAGATTGTGTTGCATATTTAAGATTAATTCATCAGGAAAAAGATGACTTAGCTTTTGAAAGAATAGTGAATAACCCTAAAAGATCGATAGGTGATAGTACTTTAAAAAATATTCATGAGTTTGCTAAGGAAAATAATTTAAATTTAGAAAGAGCATCAATAAAAATGCTTGAACAAAATTTAATTAAACCGAAAGCTAAAATTGGTCTTAGTTTATTTATCAATTCTTTGATGAAGTGGAGAAACGATTTAATTGTAAAAAAATCAAGTCATATAAAATTATTACAAATTGTTTTGGATGAATCAGGATATTCAGCAATGCTTAAAAATAAAAAAGACTTGGATAATGAAAATAGATTAGAAAATATTAAAGAGTTATTAAGTGCAATGAAAGAATTTGATAATTTAGAAAGTTTTTTAGAACACGTTTCTCTAGCAACGTCTGTAGATCAGGAATGGGATGGCGAAAAAATTAACATGATGACTATGCACGCAGCAAAAGGTTTAGAGTTTGATGTTGTATTTTTACCTGGATGGGAGGAAGGGTTGTTTCCACACCAAAAATCTATCGAAGAAAAAGGTCAAAATGGCCTAGAGGAAGAAAGACGGTTAGCATATGTAGGAATTACAAGAGCAAAGAAAAAAGCTATAATTTCCTTTTCAATGAATAGATTTTATCAAGGAGATTGGATTGATAGTATAGCTTCAAGATTTATTGATGAACTTCCAGAAAAACATTTAGAAAAAAATTCCTTCTTTGATGAGGAAATTAATAATGATGATGATTTTGATTTTAATCAAGATTTTGAAATTGAGGAAGGTACAAGAAGTCCTGGTTGGATAAGATATCAAAAGAGAATTAAATGAAAAATTACATAAAAGAATTAAGAAGTAAATTTAAGAAATATGAAATTGACGGCTATGTGATTCCAAAAAATGACGACTATTTTACAGAATATTCAAAATTAAATCGATTAGAGGTAATCTCAAACTTTAGCGGATCTGCTGGCTTAGCCATAATTCTTAAAAATAAAAATTATTTATTTACTGATGGAAGATATACAATTCAAAGTAAAATTGAGAGTGGAAAAAATTTTAAAATTTATGGATTTGAAAAATTAATAAATTGTAGTTTGTTTAAAAATCTTACACTTGGCATAGATCCGAAGCTATTTACCAATACTCAAATTAAAAATTATTTTTTAAAACATAATAAAATAAAATATATTGAAAAAAATCTAATTGATGAAATTAAAAAACAGAAAGAACATGCTTCTATCCCATTTTTTTCTTTAGATAAAAATATTGTTGGTGAAAGTATTAATTCTAAATTAAATAAAATAACTAAATATTTAAAAAAAAATAAATGTGATTATATTTTTATTAGTGCACCAGAAAATGTTGCGTGGACTTTAAATGTAAGAGGTGGTGATGGCCCCAACAGTCCAATTCCCAATTCAAGATTGATAGTAAGTAAATCAAAAAAAATACTACTTATAAGTAATCTTAAAAAGTGTAAGCAATTATTAAAAAATAAAATTATAAAGAAAGACGAATTTTTAGATGTGCATACTTTACCAAGTAAAATAATACATCTAAAGGGAAAAAACTTTATTGTAGATGATAAATCTTGTTCAATATTTTATGAAAATTTAATTAAGTCTAAATTTAAGATCATAAAAAGAGAAGATCCAATTTATCTTTTAAAAGCAATCAAAAACAAAACAGAGATTAAGAATATGATTTATGCTCATATCTTAGATGGAGTAGCATTAACTAAATTTTTATTTTGGATAAAAAAAATTAATAAAAAAAAAATTACAGAAGTAGAAGCAGCTAAGAAATTAGAAAATTTTAGAAAATTAAATAAAAACTTTCTATATCCTAGTTTTGATACAATAGCGGGCTCAGGCAAAAATGGTGCTATTGTACATTACCGTGCAAAAAAAGAAAAATGCAGAACTATTAATAGAAATGATATTTTGCTATGTGACTCAGGTGGGCAATATAAGTATGGGACAACTGATGTAACAAGAACAATATGTTTTTCTAAACAGAAAAATAGTATCAAAAATATTTTCACAAAAGTATTAAAAGGTCATATTGCTGTTGCTACGACTGATATTAATAAAGATGACACAGGTAAAAAAATTGACAAAAGAGCGAGAAAATTTTTAAACAAAAGTAAGCTAGATTACGCGCATGGCACAGGACACGGTGTTGGTTTTTTTCTTAATGTTCATGAAGGACCTCAATCTATTACGAAAATAAATACAGTAAAAATAAGAGAGGGTATGATTTTAAGTAATGAACCTGGGTATTATAAAACCAATGAATATGGAATTAGGATTGAAAATTTAGTTTATGTTAAAAAAATAAAAAAAAATTTGTCATTTCAAAATTTAACAATGGCACCTATAGAGAAAGATTTAATAAATTTTGATTTATTAACAATTGATGAGAAAAACTATCTGTTTAAATATCATTTAGAAGTTTATTCAAGGATATCAAAATATTTAAATCAAAATGAGAAAGGCTGGTTAGCTACTTTTATTTAGCATTTTCAAAAACTCAGCTTGGTCAATTACTTTTATTTTTAACTGTTTGGCATAATCTACTTTTTTTTTAGTTGGTTTTTCTCCAATAATTAAGAAATTAAGTTTTTTTGATACACTGCTAATTGTTTTTCCAGAATTTTCCTCAATCAAAGATTTTACTTCTGCTCTACTAATTCCATTTAATTTTCCAGTAACTAAAAAAGTTTTATTTTTTAATAAACCATTATCAGAATTTTGGACAGCATTTTTAATTATTAAAATTTTTTCTAATTCATTCAAAACTCTTATATTCGATTTATTTGAAAAAAAACTTTTGATAGAATTTACTTGTGTTTCACCGATACCATCGATGTTGAGCAAATCTTCATAATCATTTTGAATAGATAAATTTTTAAATTTTGAAAATGATATGAAATGTTTTGATAACAGTTTTGCATTCTCCAATCCTATATGTCTTATTCCTAACGAGTAAATTAATCTTTCTAATGAAATATTTTTTTTTTGATTTATGGAGTACTGTAAATTTTCTACAGATAATCGCCCCCAACCTTCAAGTTTTTCAATTTTATTATAATCTAAATTGAATATATCTTGAGGTAATTGAATCAATTTTAATTTCCAAAACCCTTCAACTATTTTTTTTCCAAGACCATCTATATTAAATGCTTCTTTTGAAACAAAGTGTTTTAATTTTTCAATTGAAATCTTTTCGCATTTATAATCCTCGCTAGAACATCTTCTAACTGCATCATTTTTTTTTGTAACTTTATTAAATTCTTTTATAGTTTTTGAGCCACAAGATGGACAATTTTTTGGAAATATAAACTTTAAACTTTTTTTTGATCTTTTTTTTAAATCTACTGAAAGAATGTGCGGTATAACATCTCCAGCTCTTTCTACAATTACTGTATCTCCAATTCTGATATCTTTTCGAATTATTTCATCCTCATTGTGTAATGTTGCGTTAGATACTAAAACACCTCCAATATTAACTGGCTTTATTTTTGCTACAGGTGTTAAAGCTCCAGTTCTGCCTATTTGTATTTCTATATCTAAAATTAATGAAGTTGCTTTGTTTGAAGAAAACTTGTGTGCAACTGCCCATCTTGGAGCATTTGCAACATTACCTAGTCTTTTTTGAAGTGCTAAATTATTTACTTTGTAAACTATACCATCAATATCAAAATCTAAATTAGATCTTTGTTTTTCAACATAATTATAATTTTCAATTAAATTACTGACACCAGAAATTAATTTATTTAGAGGGTTTGTTTTAAAACCCCATTTATTTAGTTCAGTAAGATATTCAAATTGACTATTTGTTTTTAATCCTTTTTCAAAACCAAAAGTGTATGCAATAAATTTTAGAGGTATTTTTTTTGTATCTTCTGGATTTTTTTGTCTTAAAGATCCTGACGCAGCATTTCTTGGGTTTGCAAATTTTTCTTTTAATTTTTCAAAATCACTTTTTTGAATAAAAACCTCACCTCTTATATCAATTTCCTCAGGAAAATCTTTTGATTGAATTTTTTTTGGTATATCTGTTAAAGTTAAAAGATTTGCAGTTATATCCTCACCCTCTTTTCCATCACCTCTAGACAAACCTTTTACAAATTCACCACTTTTATAAGTTAAAGATGCTGAAATACCATCTATTTTTGGTTCTGCACTATAAAAAATTTTGTAATTTTTATCCTTTGATAAGAAATTAAAAATTTTTTTTTCAAAATTTATTAAATCTTCCTCAGTAAAAGCATTTGCTAATGAAAGCATTGGTACTCTGTGCAAAGCTTTTTTAAAATTTTTTGAAGGTTTAAACCCAACAATTCTAGAAGGTGAATTTTGTGATTTTAAAAATCTATATTTTTTTTCTAATAATAAAATTTCATTCTTAATATTATCGTATTCTTTATCAGATACTAGAGGTTTGCTTTTATCATAATAAAATTTATTAAATTTATTAATTAATTTTATATTTTTTAAATATTTTTCTTGAATTTCTTTTTTTTTCATCTCAATCAAATAGAGATTTAATTTTATCTAATAGTTTACTATCTTTTTTGTTATTAATTTTTTTTATTTTATATGATTTGTTAAAAACAACATAAGATTTTTCATACCATTTTGAGGATTTATAATTATAGCCTAGTAAATTAGCATATTTTTTTGCTTCTTCAGTTAGTCCAATTTTGTAATATATTTCTACTAATCTATGAAGTGCTTCTTCTACATATATTGTCGTTTCATATTGATCAACAACTGTCCTAAATCTATTAATTGAAGGTATCCATTTTTTTTTTTTAAAATAGTACCTTCCAACATACATTTCTTTAGATGCTAAAACATCATTTATAAGATTAATTTTAAATTCTGCATCTAAAGCATACTCTGTATTTGGATAAGTATTTACTACATAAATAAAATTTTTTTTTGCCAAACTTATTGACTGTAAATCTTTTTTTTCATCAACTATTTGTTCATAGTAACATACGGCTAATAGATAATTCGCATAATCTAAATTTTTATCTTTAGGATAAACTCTTTTAAATCTTAACAATTCGGCTATAGCATCTCCGTAATAATCTTGAGTATAATAAGAATAAGCAGCCATCAAGGCTGATCTTGGAGCCCAGTCTGATTGAGGGAATAAAATCTCTGCCTCATTAAATTTTTTTGCTGCAAATAAAACATCTCCCCCCTCTAGAGATTCTTTTCCTTCCTCATAAGCTTCAAGGACTTGTAAATCTAAACTTTTTTCCTTAATAGTAATTTTTTTATTTAATTCTTTTTTAGAACAAGAAACAAATAATATTAAGATTAAAAAAATATTAACAAAATTTAAAATTTTCATCTTGAGTTTATACTTTTTAAAAAAGTATTTTAAAAGCTATCTTTATATTTATGCAATAGATCTTAGTAAATTTCTATTTATTAATGTGTGAGGAAGGTTTTTTTCTTTTATTTCTAAAATTGAAAAATTGTCTTTATTTTGAAAAACTTTTCTTAATAATTGATTTGTTAAATAGTGACCACCTCTAGAACACATTATATTTGCAACGATTCTGTATCCACTTGTATAAAGATCGCCAATACAATCTAGAATTTTATGATTTACAAATTCTTTAGGATTCCTTAAACCTTCGGGATTAAGAATCTCCGCACCTTTAACTACAATGGCATTTTTTAAGCTTCCACCTTTAGCTAGACCATTTTTTTTAATTAATTCAATATCTTCAAATAAACAATAAGTTCTTGAATTATAAACATCTGTTAAATCGTCCTCATATACTTTAACTTTATTTCTTTGATTTCCAATAACTTCATTTTCATAATTTAATTCAAAATCAATATTTAAACTTAAAGTAGAAGGTTTTATGTTAATAAATCTTTTTCCTTCTGATAATTTTATCTCTTTGTTAATCTTAATAATTTTAATTGGTGCATCACTGATTTCAATTCCTGCTAAAATTATCTTTTCAATAAATTGCTTTGCAGATCCATCTAAAATAGGAACTTCCTCGTTATCAATTTCTATTAATGCGTTATCTATACCTAGACCAAATAAAGCTCCCATAAGATGCTCTATAGTAGAAACTTTTATCCCATATTCATTTTCAACAGTTGTATTTAATGATGTACTGGAAACATTCATAAAATTTGGATAAACTAAATTATTATTTTTAAAATCTACTCTTTTAAATACTATTCCAAAGTTTGGTTCTGCTGGCTTTATGCAAATATTTACATTTACTCCACTATGAAGGGCTATTCCTGAAAAAGTGACATTTTTTTTTATAGTTTTTTGAGTTAAATAAGACACGTCATTTTTATAATTTGAATCTCTTAAAATTTAAAAACAACTAATGTTACCGGAAAAAACAATATTAACTGAATAGTTGAAAAAATTTTTCAAAAAAACCTTTCTTTTCAGGGCTTTTTGGAATTAAATTCACTTCATTAATATTTTGGCCATTTAGTATTTTAAATACCATCTGTGAAAAATCTAAATTATCATTTTTAAAAAAATTTTTTATATATTCTGCATCTAAATACTTGATTATTTTAATCTGGTATTTTTCTAATATTTTTTCGATTTTTAATGCAAGATTGTTTGGGATACTTATAAACTTTACCTCAAGACATATATTGTTTGCAGAAACATTGTCTACTAAAGATTTGTAGCTAATATTATCAATCAAATAATTAACAATTAATACATGCATTATCTTTTGATCATAGTTGCCTTTCCTAAATAAATCTTTTAATTCAACAATTGCAATTTCTAAATTTTTTAAATTTATATTCTTATCATAATTTTTTTTTTTTATTCCAATTTCTAAATTAGAAATTTCTTTACCTTCAATTACAATATAAATATTTTCAATAAATTTTCCAATAAGCTTTTCAATTTTAAAGATATTATCATCTAAAAAATTAATCAAAACATCTAACTCTAAAGAATCAAAATTATTATTTATAACAATTTCTTTTTCATAAAGATTTTTAGATTTATTTGTTTCAAATAAATAAATTCCTAATTTATCTGGTGATATATTTAAATAAGTTTCAAAATCTGTTTCTTCAATCATTAAGTATAATTTGATTCTTTACTCTACCATCTATTATTCTAATATTTCTGAAGTTTTCATTTTTTAAAAAATCAAACATATAATTTATTGTTTCAATTGAATAATCTTTTGGTAATTTCATTACAATTTTATTTTCAAACTCTAAATCCCATCTTTTTGAGGGAAAAAAATATAAATTTTTTATTTGGTCATAAGATATATTTGATTGATCTAAAATATTTTTAAGCTTCATATATTCATTAATATCAATTTTTCCAAAGATAAATGGTAAATTTTTATTTGAACGCTCACTTTCAGAAAATTTTCTATTAGATCCTAAAATTAAAATTTTTCCATTTTTATTTATTTTTGCCAAAAAATCTGTTTTTATAATTTTGATATCTAAAGTCGATGGATATTTTTTAACAATATAATATTTTTCAATAAGATTATTTGTCTCAAATATTTTTTTAATTTCATTAATGTTTAGAAAAAAAATATTCTTTAAATTTAAGTTTTCAATTTTCTCCAAAATAATTAAATTATCAAAATCATCTAAACCTGATATATTAATTTTTTTAATATCAGTAAATTTTAAATTATTTAATTCAATATTGTTTATAGAGCCAAAGATTAAGAGTAAAAAAAAATAAATTAAAATTATTTTACTTTTTCTTTGTTGCATCTTTTAAAATCCACTCTATTAAATCTTTAAATCCAATCCCTTTATAAGCCGCAATCTCAGGCACTAAAGATAATTTAGTCATTCCTGGTTGAGTATTTATTTCTAATAAATAAAATTTATTTTTAAAATATTTGAAATCAGATCTAGTAACACCGCTGCATCCAATTACTTTATGAGCTTTATAAGCCATATTCGTTATTTGATTTAATTTTTCTTTTTCTAAATTTACTGGAATTACGTGTTCAGTTTTTGCATTAGAGTTGTATTTAGCCTGATAATCATAAAATTTTCTCTTTGGCTTAAGCTCTATAGCCCCCAATTTTCTATTACCCATAATTGCAACTTGAATCTCTCTTCCACCTATAAATTCCTCAATCATGATTTTTTTATAGTTTTTAAGAGTATTTAAAATTTTAAATATATTTTTTTTATTACAGATATAAACATTTACACTTGATCCCTCATTTAATGGTTTTATTACTACTGGAAATTTAAGTTTTTTTTCGATTTTTTTTAACAAATAACTTTTTTTTAAATCAAATGAATATGTAAAATATTTTGGGGTATTTATTTTGTGTTTAATAAATAGTTTTTTTGAAATTTCCTTATCCATTGCAATTGAGGAAGCAATAACTCCAGAATGTGTGTAAGGAATACCGAAGTTTTCTAAAATTGTCTGTATATAACCATCTTCTCCGAATTGACCATGCAATGCATTAAATATAACTTTGGGCCTAAATTCTTTAATAATTTTTTTTAAACTATTGTCTGGCTCAACTATTTTAACTTTATAACCATTTTTTTTTAATTCTTTAGCTACTTGAAATCCAGTATCAAGACTGATCAATCGCTCTTTTGAAATTCCACCTGAAAGTATAAGTATTTTTTTTTTCAATTTATTCTAATATTTGTATTTCAGTTTCTAATTTAATACCTGTCTTTTTAAATACACTATCAGATACAAAATTTATTAATTTTTTCATATCTTCAAACTTAGCACTACCTTTGTTTACAAAAAAATTACAGTGTTTTTTGGAAATTGATGCATCTCCAAAAGATTTTTCAAGTGGAACAGATTCTTTTATTAATTGCCAAACTTTCTTATCTGATTGGTTTATAGGGTTTTTAAATGTACTTCCACTTGTTTTAATTCTAGTTGGTTGGGATCTTTCTTTTCTTAATTTAAGCATTTTCATTTCATTCTGAATTAAAACTTTATTTTTAGAAAATCCTTTAAAAGATGCACTTAAAAAAATAAGATCCCCTGGCAAACTACTTCCTCTGTATTTGAAATTTATTTGCTTAGCGGGAATAGTTATAACTTGTCCGTATTTATCTATAGCCTGAATGGAAACTAAAATATCTTTGAACTCTCTTTCAAAACACCCCGCATTCATTTTGATTCCACCACCTACAGTTCCTGGTATACAAGACAAAAATTCAAAACCACCTAAACTATTCTGCATTGCAAAATCGGATAATGATTTGTCAGTAACAGCACTTCCGGCTATGATAATTTCGTTATTAAGCAGAGAAATATTATTAAAATTATTTGAAAGCTTAATTACTACACCATTAAATTTTTTATCTGTAATTAATGTATTTGAGCCAGCTCCTAATATAAATATTTTTTCTTGATTTTGAATTTTTTTAAGAAATTTAATTAATTCTTTCAAACAATCTGCTTTGTAGAAAGCTTTTGTTTTTCCACCTATATTAAACCAATTTTTTCTTTTTAAATCATAATCTAACTTTAAATTATTAGCAAATTCTGGAATCAAATCTTTTAAATCAATTTTCTTCATAACAATTTAGGTAATTCTCGCATCCAGCTTGAGATAGTCCCTGCGCCCATTCCTATAACAATTTTTTTTCCATATATATTTGCTTTAATAAATTTTGCTAATTGGAATTTATCTTTCACTAAAAATAGCTGAACTTTTGAATTTTTAATTATTTGTTTCGCAAAATTTATGTAAGTAAATCCAAGTTTTATTTTTTCTCCAGCAGTATAAATTGGAAACAAAATAACTTTATCTGCATTTTTAAAAGCAAAGGTAAATTCTTTTTTTAAATCTTTTAATCTTGATATTCTGTGTGGTTGGAAAATACATATCTTTTCAAAATCTTTATAAACATTTTTTACACTATCCAGTACTTCTGTGATTTCTGTAGGATGGTGGGCATAATCATCATAAAAATTTACATTATTAAAATTAAAAATTTTATTAAATCTTCTTTGAACCCCTTTAAAATTTTTAAGTCCTTTTTTTATATTATTTATTGGAAGACCTACCGTTAACGCTAATGCTGCTGCAGCTACAGAATTTTTAATATTATGAGTTCCTAATAAAGGAATTTTGAATTTTTTAATTAATTGATTTTTTTTATTAGGTAATTTTATACTTAAGTCAAACTCAGAGAATTCTTTAAATTGTTTTATATTTTTTATACAAAAATTTGATTTTAGATCTAAACCATAAGTATAGAAGTTTTTGTTTTTGATGTTTTTAATTAGATTTTTGTTATTTTTGTCATCTAAGCAAATAAATGATTTTCCAAATGAAGGAACTTTATTAACAAAATTTTCAAAATATTTGTTTAATTTGTCCATAGTACCATAATAATCCATATGCTCCCGATCAATATTTGTTATGATTGAATATGTTGGTGGTATGAAAACAAAACTTCCGTCAGACTCGTCTGCTTCAAGTATAGACCAATCACTTTTCCCAAGTTTTGCAGAATTATTAATTGAATTAATTACTCCACCATTGATTATTGTAGGATCAATTTTTGTTTCTTGAAATATAGATGCTATCAAAGATGTTGTTGTGGTTTTACCGTGTGATCCAACTACCACAATATTTTTTGTTAAAGAAACAATATTCGCAAGCATTTCTCCTCTTTTATAAATGGGCAATTGTTTTTTTTTAGCCGCGGCAAGCTCCGGATTATTTTTTTTAATAGCTGAAGATATAACTAGGATAGTCCCCTTTTGTATATTTTGTTTCTTATGTCCAATGAAAACTTTTATTTTTTCTTTTCTTAATCTTTCAATATTTTTATTATTTACTATATCGCTTCCTTGAACTTTAAAACCTTTACCTTTCATTATTAGTGCTAAGCCACTCATGCCTATTCCGCCTATTCCAACGAAATGTATCAGTTCTGTTTTTGCTAGTTTAATTTTCATTAATAATTTTTAATATTTTTTGATTAACATTATTCCATGTATTTTGATAATTTAATTTCTGTAAATTGTTTTTTTTTGTCATGTAATCCTGACTTTTATTTATCAATTCCAGTAAAAATTTCTCAAATTTTTGGTCATCAAAATTTTTTTGATCAATTATCCAACAACAACCCTGTTCCTTGTAGTATTTAGCATTTTCATACTGATGATTATCTTTTGATGACGGAAGTGGTATTGCTACAAATGGAATATTCAATATGGATAGTTCGGCTAAACTTGAGGCACCTGCTCTTGTTATGCATAAATCTCCCTGTTTTAAAACTTCATTAAGATTGTGATCAAAACTGAAAACACTACTTTCAATATTATTTTGAGAATAAAAATTTTTTAAAAATTCAATATTTTTCTCACTTGTTTGATGAATAATTTTTATAGAAACTTGTTTTGCTATACTTACAAAAACTTTATTTAAAAGCTCATCAAAGATTTTTGCACCTTGACTCCCCCCTATTATTATAATTGTGAATAAATTATCATTTTTTTGATACGTACTGGTTCCATAATATTCTTTTCTTATCAAGGGTTTAATAGTAGTTAATTTTTGATTAAATCCAGATGGTAAATTAATTAAATTTTTTGAATAACATATTAATTTTCTTGAAAAATTTAAAAAAAATTTATTTGCTCTTCCAAGGACCATATTTGGCTCAATTAAAAAAATTTTAATACCTAGTATTTTTGCCGCTAAACATAACGGCAAAGACATATAGCCTCCTGTCGAAATTAAAATTGAAATATTATTTTTTTTTAAAATAAAAAGAGATTTAGTGGTTAGAAATAAGATTTTTATAAATGAAAAAGGGATTAATAAAAAATTATTTAATTTGGGTGTGTTGATTACTACTGCATTATAATTCTGATCTAAATAAGTAAGACCCCTAACATCGGTAGAAATCAAAACTTCATGTATATTCTTTAAATGATTATAAATTGTAATAGCTGGTATCACATGTCCTCCTGAACCACCTGTAGATATAAAAATTTTTTTTGTCATTATTTAGCTTATTTTTCTTTTTGTTAAATTTAAAATTATTCCAGCCAATATTGATGTGCTTATTATTGATGAACCACCATAACTTAAAAAAGGTAATGTCATTCCAGTAGTTGGAAATAATCTTATATTTACGCCAATGTGAATAGTGGCCTGCATTAATATTAAACTTATAGATCCAATTAAAATAAGTTTAACTTTATCATTTGTTTCAAAACTTATTTTTTTAAAAATCATATAAATTAAGATCAAGAACAATAATAATATTAACATTATGGCAACAACACCAAACTCTTCAGAAATTACGGAAATAATATAGTCAGTATGGGCTTCGGGAACCCTATTTTTAAGAACTCCTTCACCTATACCTTTTCCAAAGAAGCCTCCGCTTGTAATTGACTCTAATGCTTTATCGGATTGGAAATTATGATTACCTGTTTCTCTGTTAAAAAAAGAAAATATTCGTCCTTGGATATAATCAAACTTAGGTACAAAAATAATTAGATAAGAAAGCAAAAATGCGCCAATAAAAATTATCGCCAAAAGAATGTATATATTAATTCCTGAAGTGAAGATTAGAACTGCCCAAGAAAATACCACTAATAAAGTTTGGCCAATATCTGGTTGAGCTATTAAAAATAAAGAGATGATAGATATCAAAATAATAGATATCAAATACTTAAATAAAATATTTGATCTAATATCACATAAAATAGTTGCTAAAATTATTACCAAAAATGGTTTTAGAACCTCTATGGGTTGAAATCTTGGTAAAAAAAATAAGTCTATCCATCTTTTAGAACCTTTAACTTCAACACCAACGAATGGCACCAAAAATAAAGAAATAAGTGAAATGAAAAAAAGAAAAATAGAGTATTTATATAATTGATCTGAATTTAAAGAGGAAAATATAAAAATAAGAGATATTCCAATTAACACATAAATTAAATGTTTAAAAAAGAAGAAATAACTGTTGGTATCTAACTTATCAGAGGCTATTAGAGAAGTTGAAACTAAAGAAAAAAATAATCCAATAATAAATAATAAACTTATTAGTAAAAAAATAGATTTATCTATGTTTTTCCACCATTGATAATAAAATTTGTAAACAATACTATCGCTTTGCATTTATATACTTTTTAATTATTTGATTAAAATAATGTCCTCTATCTTCAAAATTTTTAAAACTATCAAATGAAGCTCCAGCTGGACTGAAAAAAATAATATTTTTTTTAGTTTGTTGAATATTAATTTCTGAAAAAATAACTTTAAGGGTTTCTTTTAAATTTTTAAAATTTTTAATTTTTAATCTATTTTTTAAAATTTTTATAAATTTTTTATTATGTGATCCAAAAATATAAGCTTTGATATTTTTACACTTTATTTTTGATAGTTTGAATTTATCTCCTTTTTTGGGAACTCCTCCTAAGATCCAATATGCATAATTTAAATTTTTTAATATATTTTCCGAGGAAGCAAAGCTTGTAGATTTTGAGTCGTTAATTATTGTGAGATTTTTTTTATCAAATATAATTTGTTGTCTGAAATCTAGACCTTTAAATTTATTAATGGTTTTAATTAATTTTTTATAATTAAGTTTTAATCTTGGAGCAATTTTTAATATAAATGATAAATTTTCTTTATTACCATCAGATATAAAATATTTATTAGTAATTTTATTAAACTTTTTATCTATACTTGAGGTCTGTACTCTATAGATTTTTGAACTATATTTATTTTTATTTAATTTTTTAGTTATTAATTCATCCTCTTTTTTTACATATGCAAAAGATCCTCTTATTTGAGATTTTAATAATTTAAATTTTGTATTTACATAATTCTTTAAACTTTTATGTCTCTCAATGTGGTCTGCAGTTATGTTTAAAATTAACGCATATTTTGATCTAAATATGCTACTGTAATCTAGCTGATAAGACGAAGCCTCAATTACAAAGATTGTTTTTTTTGTAATATTTTTTTCTGATAATGCTGGATTACCAATATTTCCAATAAGTCTTGAGTCCCTTTTTTGATCGATTAAAGCATCATGTAAAATTTTTGCAGTTGTAGATTTACCGTTAGTTCCCGTAATTGTAATACTTTCATTGTTATAAAATGAAAACAACACATCTAAGTCGGTATGAATTTTTTTTAAATTTTTCTTTAAAAATTTTGATAATTTGCAATTTGAAATATCAATTCCAGGACTAATAATAATTCTATCAAAATTTATTTTTTGAATTTGTTCAAATCTAATTATTTTTTTTTTAAGTTTTAATTTAATTTTTTGATTGTCATCAAACAAATATACATCAGACTTGTTTTTTAAAAACTTATAAGATGAAATGCCACTCTTTCCTAAACCATAAATTAATATTTTTTTTCTTAAAAAAATATTATTAAATATTTTCATTATCTTAATTTTAAGGTAGCTAAACCAATCATTGCTAAAATGATAGAGATAATCCAAAACCTAATCACAACTGTAGACTCTGGCCATCCTTTTTTCTCAAAATGATGATGAATAGGTGCCATTTTAAAAATTCTTTTTCCTGTAAGTTTAAACGAAATTACCTGAACCATTACTGAAACTGCCTCTAGTACAAAAAGACCACCAGTAATAGCTAAAACAATTTCATGCTTTGTGATAATTCCTACTGCACCTAAAGATCCTCCAAGAGATAATGAGCCTGTGTCACCCATAAAAATTTTAGCAGGTGGAGCATTAAACCATAAGAAACCTAAACAAGAGCCAATAATTGCACCACAAAAAATTGATACTTCACCAGTTCCTTCTATGTAGGGTATTTGTAAATAATTTGAAAATACTATGTTTCCAGTAACATAACTTATAAAAGCAAAACATGCTGCAACTAATATTACAGGCACTGTTGCCAGACCATCTAATCCATCCGTAAGGTTAACAGCATTAGATGAACCTATGATTACGAATATAGCAAACGGTATAAAAAACCATCCAAGGTTTATGATTAAATTTTTAAAAAATGGAAAATATAAATTATTTAAATCTTGATAATCGTTTAAATAAACGAAAAAACTTACTCCAATAATTGCTAATATTATTTGTGAGGTTATTTTAAACTTTGAAGAAATTCCAGATGAATTGCTATATTTAATCTTCTTAAAGTCATCATATGCTCCCAATAAACCAAAAGTAATTGCTATGTAGATACAAAATAAAATATTGATATTTGATAAATCTGCCCAAAATATTACTGATACTAATAAGCCGAATAAAATTATTAAACCTCCCATTGTTGGTGTACCAATTTTTTTAACTATATGATCTTCAGGTCCATCATCCCGGATTGGATTTAAAATTTTTTGTTTTGAAAAAAATTTAATAAAAGGACCTCCAATAATCAGCACAATAACCAATGAGGTAAAAAAAGATAAACCTGTTCTAAAAGTTAAATATTTAAATACATTTAAAAAACCAAAGGTATCAACAAAATTCAATAAAAATTGATAAAGCATTTAATGCAATCCTTTCAGATCTTTTACTATGTCGTTGAATCCTGTCCTAAGTGAGGCTTTAATCATTAAATAATCATTGTTATTTAAATCTTTTCTAATCAATTCAATAATTTGAGATTTGTTTAATAAAATCCTGCCTTTTTTGGTTTTTGAAATACTTGCAAATATTATAGATGCCATTTTACCTTTGACAAATACCTTGTGTATCTTGGTTCGATTAATTATTGGAGCAATAGATCTATGAAGTTTTTTAGAATGACTACCGAGCTCTAACATATCACCAATTAATAAATATTTATTTGATTTTTTTGAGTTTATTTTGTCAAAATTTTTTATTGCTGATTTTAATGATAAAGGATTTGAATTATAACTTTGATCAATTAAATTAATTTTTTTATTATCAATTTTTACTACAGAGTGGTCCCCTCTTCCCCCGGGAATTTTGAAATTGAGAAAAATATTTTCATTTAATTTAAATATATTTTTATAATTACTAATAACTGCTAAAGCAGTAAGTGTATTGTATATATTGTTTTGAAAATCGTTTGATAATATGAAATGCTTTTTTTTATTATTTAATCTAACATTAATTTTAAATTTTTTTCCAAAAGCCTTTGTGTTAATTAATTTAATGTCTGCTTTCTGACTTTTTATCCCAAAAGAAATAATTTTAATTTTCTTTTCTTTAGCAATTTTTTTATGTAATTGAAAAAAACTATCATCTGCATTCAATACAACATAACCATTGGGTTTTATATTGTTAATAATTTCAGATTTTGCCAAAGCAATTTCTTTAATATTTTTAAAATTTTTAGCATGTGCATAATTTATATTTGTTATTACTCCAACATCTGGTTCTATTATTTTTGATAAATAATCAATTTCACCTTTTTTATCCATTCCAACTTCTAAAATTCCAAATTCATCATTTTGTTTTAAATTAAAAAGACTCAAAGGGACTCCAAATTTATTATTATAAGATTTTGGAGAAATACTTACTTTTGAAATTTTACTTAATACATTACCTAGCAATTCTTTAAGTGTAGTTTTGCCACAACTACCTGTAATAGCTACAATATTTGTATCAATGCTTTTTCTAAAAGTTTTTGAAATATCTGTTAGGAATTTTAAAGTATTTTTTACTTTAATCTGACGACTCTTATTTAATTTATTTTGGATTTTATTTACTACAGCTAACGATGCTTTTCTCTTAAATGATTGTGCAACATATTTATTGCCGTCATTTTTTTTTCCTCTAATAGCAAAAAAAATATCGTTTTTAGTAACTTCTTTAGAATTAATTCTTGCTGTTTTTAAAGATGTGAAGAGAGATAATTTTTTAATTTTAACTGCCTCTTTAACCACATTTAATTTTAAATTATTTGATAAATTATTATTTTTACTCTTAATAGCATTTAAAATTATTTTTCTATCTGAAAAGATGATTTTCTTATTTCCAATATCTTGTGTTTTCTCATGACCCTTTCCAGCAACCAACAAAATATCACCTGAATTCAAATTATGAATAGCTTGTTTTATTGCTATTTCTCTATTAGCAATTTCAGTAATTCTTTTTTTTTTAATACCTTTTTTTATATCTCTTCTTATTTTTTGAGGATTTTCAAATCTAGGGTTATCATTTGTAAGAATGATACTATCTGCAAAATCACTAGCTATTTTCCCCATTTTTGATCTTTTATTTTGATCTCTATTTCCGCCACAACCGAATAGCACTGTGAGTGCTTTATTAGGAAATTGTTCTCTAAGATTTAAAAGACACGTTTTTAAAGCATCGGGCGTATGAGCATAATCGAGAATTACTTTTGATTGATTTTTAATTTTACCTATTTTTTCAAATCTTCCTTCAACTGGTATCAATTTTGGAATTGTATTTAAAATTTTATTTAAACTAACACCGCTATATTTTGCTGCAATTATTGCCATCAAAACATTTTTTAATTGTATTTTTCCAATTAAATTTAAATTTATATCCCTTATTGAGTTATTTAATTTAATTCTAAGGAATTGATCCTCTCCTTTAAAATTATGAGATAAAAGCTCAAGATTATTTTTCTCATCATTAAGTGTATGCAATTTTAATTTCTTATTAATTGCAATTTTTTTTATGTTTTTAAACTCTGGTATTAATTGATCTGTAATTACATTTCCTCTTTTTGAGATTAGGTTTTCAAATAAATAAAGTTTTGCATTTAAATAGTTTTTTAAATTTTTATGATAATCAAGATGATCCTGGGATAGATTTGTAAATATACCTGAATTAAACTTTAAACCATCTAATCTATTTTGCTTTAAACCATGGCTTGATGCTTCCATAATTACATTTTCTATTTTTTGATTTTTTAACTTGCTCAATATTTTAGCCAATTTTATTGGATCTATTGTAGTATTAGATAAATTCAAATTAATACTTTTTGATTTAACACCTAATGTGCCAATTGAAGCACCTTTTTTATTATTTAATTTTAATATTTGATAGTAAAAATCTGCAACTGATGATTTTCCGTTTGTACCAGTAACTGCAATTAAATTTTTTGGTTTTTTATTATAAATTTTAAAAGCAGTTTCAGCTAATAATTTTCTTACATTATTTGTATAAATATACAAAATTCCATTTTGGAATTGATTTGTTTTTTTTTCGGTTACAATAATTTTAGATCCTTTTTTAATTGCTTTAGGAATAAATTTATTACCATCAATACTATTTCCTTTGATTGCAAAAAAAATATTATTTTTTTTAATACTCTTCGTGTCAAATGAAATTCCTGAAAAAGTAAAATTTTTATAATTTTTATTTATGTTATGAAAATAGTTTCCCAGAAGCATAATTAATTAACCTCTATATATTTTGTGGCTAAAATAGGCCCTATTTTATCTATGACTTTTCCAGCTACCTCTACTGAAGTCCAGCCAGCAGTATTATAAAGTGTACCCTTCCACCCTCCTTTTCGATGTCTATACTTATAATAATAATCTTTAGATTTTTTTGGAGTATCTAGCATTACAACAAAAACAAATTGTGGATTTGATGTGGGAAAAATGGAGGCAAAAGTATTTATTTTTGCCTCAGAATATGCTCCTCCTTCAGGTTGATCAGCTGTTCCTGTTTTTCCACCAATTTCATAATTTTGAACATCTGCAAATTTAGCTGTTCCTTCCTCAGTATTTACAATTTTTCTTAAAGCGCGAACAACTTGTTCTGAAATACCTTTGTTCAATATTCTTTTATTTTTTTTATTAAAATTATTTTCTTTATAAATTAATGTTGGCTTAATTTCATACCCACCATTTGATAAAACAGAATAACCTTTTGCTAATTGAAGAATTGTAGTTGCTATTCCGTGTCCAAAAGAAGCTGTAGCCAATCTGCATTTTCCAAAATCATAATTTTTTTGAGGAGCAACTTCTTCAATATCAAAATCAATATCACTTAACACGCCAACTTTTTCTAAAAATAATTTAAATTTTTCTGAGCCGACTTTTTGGACAATTTTTACTGATCCTATGTTTCCAGATCTAACTAAAATTTGCTCTGCAGTTAAATCTGATGGTATTTCATTGTCGTACTCACCTATTCTGTATTTGTCACATTTAATTGATTTGGGTAAATCTAAAAATTCAGTCTCTGGTTTAATTACCTTTTCATTTAAGGCGCTAGCAAAAGTAAATGCTTTAAATACAGACCCAAGTTCATATGTTCCTTTAGTTACCCTGTTAATATAATTTACATCTGTAATATTTTGTCTTTCATTTGGATTAAAATCTGGCAAAGAAACTAATGATAAAATATTACCATTATTAACATCCATTAAAATGGCTGCACCACCTTTGCTTTTAAAAATTTCCTGATATTTAATTAATTCTTTTCTAATTAAAAATTGAATATCTTTGTCTAAGGTAAGTTTAATTGACTCTTTTGATTTTCTAAGTTCATCATTTAAAGATTTTTCTAATCCAGAAATACCATTATTATCATCATCTATCTGACCTAAAACATGACTAAAAAGATTTTTTTGTGGATACATTCTTAAAACTCTTTCTTCTGGAACTAAAGATTTGTCCCCTAATTTCATTATTTTTTCATAATTTTCCTCTGAAATTTTCTTCTCTAAATAAAAAAATTTCTTAGTTTTTATTTTTTTTTTAATTTCATCAAAATTTTTATCAGGAAAAATAATATTTAAACTTAGAAGTAATTTTTTTTCATTGATTATATCTGAGGTTTTTAAACCAATATCAATCGATTTAACTGTCTTGGCTAAATAATTTCCATTAATATCTAAGATGTCTGCTCGATAAAGCTGATTTTTAGATGTAGGAAGATTATTCATTTTTTCTAATTTATTTTTTCGTGAACCTAAGTGAACTAGGTGTATTGTGTAAATTAAATATATAATAAAAAAAACAAAGAAAATAAAAGCTACACGATTAAATTGAATATTTAATCCATTTTCTTTTTTCTTAAATGTAAAATCACTTTTATAGTCCTCTATAGTTAATTTCGATTTATTGTCAGCCATTACTCTTTGATAATTTTAAAATTTTGGATTTTATTTACATCATTTGAAATATTATAGACTCTTATTTCATTTATATTTTTTTGAATTAACTCATCCTCAAAATACTCAGACTGATATTCAAGTAACCTTTCTGAGGAACTTAAATAATCATACTCCAAGGATACATTTTCAAATTCAGTCTTTAAAATTCTAATATTCTCTTTTGCAGTAAATATTTCATCTTCAATCTGTTTAGTCGTATTTTTTATTATTGCAGTTGATAGGACTAAAAAAAAAATCACTACTGCTAATGCAAACTTTTTCACAGTTTGTCTCCATAATTTTCAATTTCAATGTAATTTCTGAATTGCTCCTCTATATCGGTATCAAAATTATAAAAATCTGTTTTTTTAATCGCATATCTAAATTTAGCAGATCTAGACGGTGGATTTTCATTCACCTCCTCATCTGAGGGTGTTATTGGTTTTTTTTGAATTAAATTAAACAGTGTATCTACTTGTTCAATAACTGGGCTATATCGTGAAATACTTTTATTTTCAGATAGACTTTTAAAAAAATATTTTACTATTTTATCCTCTAAAGAATGAAATGTAACTACCCCCAAAACACCACCTTTTTTTAAAACTTTAGTGGCATTAATAAGTCCAAAAATTAGCTCACTTATCTCTTTATTTACAAATATTCTAAGGGCCTGAAAAATCTTGGTCGCATTATGAACTTTAAAATTTTTTCTTTTTTTTGATTTATCAATAATTTCAACTAAAGACTTAGTATCAATTTGATTTTCAGATCTTTCTTTTATGATATTTCTTGCAATAAATTTTGCCTCTTTTTCATCTCCAAAAAATTTAAAAATTTTTTCTAATTCTTTTTCATCAAGTTTGTTGATTACATCTTCTGCTGAACAACTATTTAATCCTAACTGCATATTTAATTTACCGCTAGCATCGAATGATAATCCTTTTTTTGGATCTTTTATTTGAGTATAAGAGTAACCAAGATCAAAAATTACACCTCTTATATTTTCATTTTTGAGCTTTAAATTACTTAATTGACTAAACTTTATATTTTTAAAAATAAATCTATCTTCAAAGTTTTCTTTTAATTGATTGGCAATTTTTTCACTCTCTATGTCTCTATCAATAGCTATTACTTTTGTATTTTTAAAATCTAAAATTTTTTTGGAATAACCGCCTTGACCGAAAGTACAATCGATAAATGTGCCACCATGTTGAGGGGAAATAACGCTAATAATTTCTTTTAGCAGTACCGGATAATGCTTTTGCATTTTCGGTACTATGGTGGCGTCCATTTATCTCTTGGAAGACCATTAATTTTTTTGTCTTCTTAAGAATGCTGGTATCTCAAGATCATCCTCATTCTCTTCTTCTGAGGAAAGTAAATCTTCAGGGCTTGAATTCTCAGACTCTGAACTAAATAAATCTGGAGAATCTGAGTCAACTCCAAATTCTTTTAAGTCATTAGAAGTTTCTTCCTCGGTACTAATCTCTTGAATTTCCTCATGAGCAGTTTCCACAGCCTCTTTGGTAAAAGATTTTTCCATTTCATTAACTGAGTTATCCTCAACTATACTTTCACTTTCTGAGCTAGTGTTTTGTACAGCTTCTTCATTCATCATTTGATTATGAGAATTCTCACTTTGTTGTTCTTGGATAATCTCATTTTCAAGTTTTAAAGCATTAGCACCATGCGTGATTGTGTTTGGTGTTGTAGTATTTGAAAAATTAAAAGATTGAGAAGACCCAATATTTGAAAAATCAGAATAACCAGGGTTACGATTATGAATTCTATGAACCATATTTACTACTGATTTTGACTCAGGTTGTTGACCATCAAGAGAAGTTGCAACAATTGAAACTCTAATTTTACCGTCAAGCTCGGTATCAGTAATAGCTCCAATTATCACCTCTGCTTCTGCATCTACTTCAGATCTTATTTTATTTACCACTTCATCTACTTCAAAAAGTTTAAGATCTTTACCACCGGTAATATTTACCAATAATCCTTTAGCACCTTTTAAAGTGTAATCATCAATTAAAGGGTTACTGATTGCCGTCTCTGCAGCTTGCATTGCACGACCTTCACCTTCGGCTTCTCCAGTACCCATCATGGCTTTACCCATTGATGCCATTACTGTTTCAACATCAGCAAAATCTAAATTGATTATTCCAGGTCTTACCATTAAATCTGTAACACTTTGAACACCATGTCTCAAAACATTGTTAGAAAGATTAAAAGACTCTTCAAATGTTGTTTGTTCATTAGCTATTTTAAACAAGTTTTGATTTGGAATAACAATTATTGTATCAACATGTTTTCTCAACTCTTCCAAGCCTTGTTGTGCTCTTCTCATTCTAGAGGGGCCTTCATATAAAAATGGAAGAGTCACGACACCTACAGTCAAGATATTTAATTCTTTAGCAGCTCTTGCAATTACGTGAGCAGCACCAGTACCTGTTCCACCGCCCATACCAGCTGCAATAAAAACCATATTTGCACCTTGAAGTGTATTTACAATTTCATTTAAAGATTCATCAGCCGCTGCTTGTCCTATATCAAGTTTTGCACCAGCTCCTAAACCTTTTGTTAAATTTAAACCAATTTGAATTCTCGTTTTCGCTTTACTAAGCTTCAAATCTTGAGCATCAGTATTAACTGCAATAAATTCTACTCCTTGCATATTATTTTCAATCATTTCATTAATTGCATTTCCGCCAGCACCACCAACTCCTAAAACTAGTAATCGTGGCTGCAGTTCTTTTATCTCTGGTGCTTTAAAGTTAATTGTCATCTTTTATCCCCTATTGTTTGTTTTGTTGAAGCTCCCATTTAAGATTAGCTCTATTAATATTTGCTTTTTTTCTTGCTATTACCTTAAATTTTTCAAATGCTGTTGGTTCCCATATTTGAAATGTTTGACCTTGCCCAACAAACAACATGCTATTTTTAATTTTGGCATGTTTTAATAATTTATTAGGAGGGGATATTCTTCCTTCACTATCAAATTGTAAATTAATACTCTCAGCTAAAATAGACGTAGCAAAATAATCTCTTTTTTCCTCAAAAGGATTTAAAGAGTCAATTGCTGAAGAAATTTTTTCAATTCTATCTTGAGAACAAGCTTCTATTGCAGAATTATTAAAAGATGGATAACAGATTACACCATTGTAACCTAGATTTGATAAATGTGACCTGAAACTAGCAGGCACCGAAACTCTCCCTTTTTTGTCTAATTTGTTTTCGTAAGTTGATAAAAACATAAAGCATAAATTCTATTATTCCCATAAAAATGGGAATTCATGGGATAATATGGGTTTTACAACTAGACGTCAATACCTAATATTTTTTGATCTTTTATAGATTAATTGATCAAAGAACTTAGTTTCTACAGTATAGAAAATGAGAACAAACTAGGAAACTTTTTTGAAATTTTAATTTGAAGCTGCCAGATAAACTATAAGCCGGGTTCTGTCATTTAAACTTATCATTTGTCTAGGCTTAAGATCACTCTTAAGCTCAAGCAACTAACCCTGATGACTAGCCAAGGACGGCTTTTAGTTTTTTAAACAATGTCATCTCTACTTAGTCTTGCTCCCAGTGGGGTTTTCCAGCGTTCATTGTTACCAATAGAACCGGTGTGCTCTTACCACACCTTTTCACCCTTGCCATGTTATGGCGGTTTATTTTCTGTGGCACTGTCCCTAGGGTTTCCCCCGCCAGGTATTACCTGGCACTGTGTCCTTGTAGAGCCCGGACTTTCCTCTTTAAAATATTTTAAAGCGATAAGTCATTTATCTGGCAATTACAATCTATTACTAAAGTTTTAATTTTCAAGCAAAATTATTTAAATTTTTTAACAAGTTTTTTGCTTATTATTAAACATTCCTTATCAATTTTACCATTAATTAATACTTGTCTAAATCTTCTTTGAAATGCATTAATAATTTTTAAATGATTGTTATTTTTTTTATTTAAATTTTTTGCATAACCAATTTTAAATAAATTTTTTTTAAAAATATTTTCATCGTTTTTAGATATTTTTTGGTTTCTAACTTTTAAAAGTTTTTCTTTAGCTATGTTATGCCAATAACCAATTTTTTTTTTTGATAAATATTCCCATGGAAACTTTTCTCCTGGATCTTCTTTTCTGTCTGGAGAAATATCTGAATGACCTAAAATAAATTTAGATTTAATTTTATATTTTTTTATTAAAAATTTACTTAATTGCAAAATTGAATTAATTTGTTTTTTATTAAAATTTTCATACTTGTTATCATGTCCAGAGTTGCTAATTTCAATTCCAATAGAATGATTGTTTAATGATTTATAATTTTTCCATGATGAAACTCCTGCATGCCAAGCGATATATAAATCTGGAACTAAAGATATTATTTTCCCATTTTTTTTAATTAAATAATGGCTACTTACTTTTGACTCAAAGCTAATTAATCGATTAATTGCATCTTTTTCTTTTTTCATGCCCGTATAATGAAAAATTATAAATTTTATTTTTTTTGGACTTCTTTTTTTTGAATAAAAATTAGGTGAATAATTAAATTCTGGATACATACTTATAATAAGCTTAAATTTTGGCTTTTTATAAACACTTTATAGACATTTTTTAAAGTTAAATAATATTTTATAATACAAAATAATATTATATATATTTTGATATGTTGAGAAAACTATTAATAACAATAATCTCTATTTTTCTAATTGCTTCTAATGCAATCGCTGGTTCTGATGGTGATTTGTCAATGAAGGAAAATGAACCAAAAAAAATAAAAGATTGTTTTGAAAAATTAAACAGAGCAACTTTCACATTTAACCAAAGTATTGATAAAGCAATCATTAAACCAGTTGCCAAAGGTTATAGAAAATTACCAGACCCAATTCAAAAAGGTACAAGCAATGCTGTTAACAACTTATCCACTTTAATAACCATACCTAATAATGTTTTGCAAGGAGACATGAAATTAGCTTTTATAAATACAGGTAGATTAATTATAAATTCAACAATTGGTATTTTAGGTATAGTTGATGTTGCAAATAATATGGGTTTTCCTAAATATGAGAAAGAAGATTATGGTCAAACGTTAGGTGCTTGGGGTGTTGGCCCAGGTTGTTATTTAGTTCTCCCAGTTTTGGGTCCATCAAATTTGAGAGATCTTGGTGGATCATTTGTAAATGTTTTGGGTGGAGATCCTTGGTATAATGCGTCAGTACATGGCAATAATGAATTTTTAAATGAAAACATTTATTTAACATCTAAAGCATTAGGTGGAATTGATTTTAGGTCAAAAAATATAGAATCATTTGAAAATCTTGAAAAAAACTCCATAGATTTTTATGCTTCGGTCAAAAGTTTGTATTCACAAGACAGAGAAAATAAAATTAAAAATAATCAAAGAGGAAGTATTCAAGTAATCTACAAAGAGGAAGATTGGGAAGAAATTGATAATCAATAAAATTAAGAAATTTTTGTAAATATGAGGAAAATAATTATCATTTTTCTGCTTTTTTATCTAAATAATAATTATGCTAACTCTATTGAACCAGATGTATTTGTTCAATCAACAGTAAATAGAGCCTCAGAAATTTTATCACAAAATATATCAAAAGAAGAAAAAATTGAAAAATTAAAATCTATTGCTAAAGAAACAGTGGATATTAATGGAGTAGGATTTTACTCATTAGGTTCAGCTAGAAAAAATTTAGATAGCAGTCAAAAGAAAATATATCTTGGTTTATTTGAAAATTATTTTTTAAAAAGTTTCTCAAGTAGATTATCAGAATACACAAATCCAGAGATTAATGTAAATGGAAAAGAAATAATAAATAAAAATTACACGATTGTAAGAAGCATTTTGGTAGCTACATCAGAAAGACCAGAAGTAAAAATTGATTGGAGAATTTACACAAAAAATCCAGATGATCCTTTGATTAGAGATCTAATCATTGAAGGGCTTAGTTTAGCAAGAACTCAGAAAGAGGAGTTTTCATCCATACTAAACTCTAATGATGGAGATATAAATGCTTTATTCAAAACACTAGAAAATTTCTCAAATAATTAATTATAAAAATTTTATAAAAAATAAATTTTTATGTAGATGTTAATTATTCTTAATTTGGTGGGCCCGCCAGGACTCGAACCTGGGACCAATACATTATGAGTGTACTGCTCTAACCAACTGAGCTACAGGCCCAAATAAATGATCTTGTACTTTGTTTTTAAATTACAATCAATTAATTTTAGATACAACTTTCTAATTTGTTTTTTATTAACTTATTTTATTTAGAAAAATTAAATACCCTATATTTTACGAAAATTTTGAATAAATAAATAGCTCCAAAAATTATATCTTTAAACCTCATTTTAGATAAACCTAAAGTTCTATTGGGTAGAGTAATTGGCACTTCAAAAATTTTATATTTTTTTTCCAAGATGAAAGTACTTTCCCAAAAAAAATTATAATTGTTATCTTTTGCCCTAAAAATATCTTTAATCTTTATATTTTTAAGATCATAAAGCCTAAAACCACCTGAGCCATCTAATTTAGTCCCTAATAAAAAATAAACCATATTGTATCTTAATTTTGTAATTATTATCCTTTTTAACGGCCAATCTTTTAATGCTTCTTTTTTTTTAAATCTAGTAGTTATAACCAAGTCATGTTTCTTAACATATTTAAACATTTTTTTAATGGTTCTTGGATTGTGAGTTCCATCACAGTCCATTGTGCAAATAAAATCATAACCCTTTTTTTTTGCATAACTTATTCCAAGTTTATGTGCTGAACCAATTCCTAATTTACAACTTCTAAATATAAAATTTATATTTTTATTTTTTTTAGTTATATTTAAAATTTCATCTTTAGAACCGTCAGTAGAATTATCATCTATAAATAATATTTTAGCTTTAGGATAAATATTGATTATTTTTTTATAAATTATTGTAATATTTTTATTTTCATTCAAAGTAGGTATAACAATTAAAAATTTCATAAAT